>JAFOTA010000123.1 GCA_017421145.1 Treponema sp. | reverse complement strand
TCGTCATGCATAAGTTTCTCGATTACATTTTCAGCCACATTTGTTATAACTGGAAGCACATGAACTCTTATAGGAATCTTCACCTTCTTCTTAAATCTAAGTATCCCAAAGATATCCTGCACTGTATAACCTTCAACTCCAGCATCATAACTACCTGCATAGCGGCAGATAATCTTCGCATCCACAGTCACCTTCTCGTGCGGAAGAAGCCTAAAAGACTCTACCGTGAAGTCCTCTGGAAAATGAGTTATATCCTCATTGTAATAGAAGGTAATATCTGATATTGGTATCGAGGATAAAAAGACCGGTGAAAATAAAAATGTTCTGCGCCGATACAAGGGTGGTGACAGCGTTGTCGTTATTCCTGATTCCGTGAACGTGATATCGGACAACATTTTTGCGGACGACATTGAGTCGAACGATTTTGTTGAAAAAATCATCATACCGGATTCTGTTACTGAAATTTCAAGCAACGCATTTGCCTGGTGTATGGCTCTGGAGGAAATTGATTTTCCGAAAACTCTGAAGGAATTCAACGTCAACTTTGATAGCTGTCCTTCCATTAAGGAAATCAGCATTCCCGAAAGCGTGAAAAAAATCGGATGCTTTAATTGCGGAAAAAATCTGAAAAGAATCAGGGTGGGGGAAAATATCTGCGAAGTTTCTGTTCAGAGTTCCGTCAAAAATAAAAAATCGACTGCCTTCACGCCAATGGAGATTGCGAATGTGCTTCTTTCAAATCCAGCGTACAGCATTGACGAAGGTTTCCTTGTGAACAAAAAACACAGGACAACGCTTTTACGTCTTTCGTCTGAAAATACGGATGTCAGAATTCCCGACGGAATTAAGACCATCGGTACGAACACTTTTTATGAAAGCTATCAGCATTTGAAATCCGTGCCGGAGATGAAGCCGGTTGAAAAAATCACTATTCCTGAGAGCGTTAAAAAAATAAAGGATGGTGCTTTCGTAAACTGCAATTCCCTGAAGGAAGTCATTTATGAAGGAAACTCAAGGGAAATCGAAATCAACGGGTGGGCTTTTTTTTCGTGCGTCAATTTCAGTAAGGACGGAAGGGAAATCGTCTGCCGCGACACTCCGAAAGATGAAAAGAAAAATCTAAAGGCAACGAATCTGCGGATAGAACGGATTGCGGTTATCTTGAAGCTCATCAAGGCCGGAAGCTATCCGAACTCTAATGATCTTTTGGATGCATGCAACAAGAGCTTTTGGGGGGACGATGAGGAGCAGTACTGGTCGCTTTCCACAATCAGCCGTGATTTGGAATTTCTCCGTTGCAGGCTGAACGTTCCGATTGAATATGATTTTTTCCACAAGGGCTACTGTTATTCCGATAAAGATTTTACGCTCAATCTGGAAGACCTGCTGCTCCGGTAGATTTCGGATTAAATATTTTTTCGGTCTGTAATATAATATGGTATAATGCTTTGTGCTTTGGAGGATATGCGTATGGCACTTGATGATTCTGATTTCATAATTAAAAACACTCCTCGAGACAATTCCAAAAGCCTTTGTTCTTATCTTGGAAATGATTCGGTCGTGCATGTTCCCGACGGCGTTATGTCAATCAGTTCATGTGCGTTTGGGGAAGAGGGGAAGCCTAACGATGTCATTACGAAAATCATTCTTCCGGACAGCGTTGAAAAAATTGAAAAATATGCCTTTGCGTTTTGTACGGCACTGAAAGAAATCGTTTGGCCGGAAAATGAAAATCTTTTTCTGGGAAGAAATCTGTTTGAGGGATGCAGCTCGCTTGAAAAAATATCCATTCCGAAAACGGTTACAAATCTTGAGGAATTTAAAATCCCTGCGAATCTGAAAGAGATTGAAGTTCACAGCGATATAGTCAGAATCCCCTACGGCTGTTTTACATACGAAGAAGCAGATCCTTTGAAATCTGCATTGAACTCTGAGACGGTGAGGGTTCTTTGCAAAAATCCGGACTACAGGCTGATTGACGGATTTCTTGTGAACGTGAAGCATAAGACTGCGCTTTTCTATGCTGATAAAAACAAGCGGACCGTTCATGTTCCCGACGGCGTTGAAATAATTGCGGAGGAGTGCTTTGATGAAATACGGTTTTTAAATACAGCTTCGCGTGAGGCTGAAATTGAAGTTTGCGGGAGACACTGTGTCAGCATTGAAAAAGTAACGCTCCCGGCATCGGTAAAAAAAATAAGGCCGTTTGCTTTTACGAGTTGCGATAAATTAAAATACGTGACTTATGACGGAAATACTTCCGACCTGGAAGTTTCACCGGAGGCGTTTGAATGGTGCGATAAAATGGAATGGCGCAAGGTAAAGGTAATCTGCCACGACACGCCCAGCGAAAAACTTTTTGCAGAGAAAAAGATTTCGGGTCAGTATGTGAGATTAAACCAGATTCACAACCTGCTGAAAACCGGCAATTGCCCCGTTGTCAAAGAACTGGCGGAAAAATTCGGCGTGAGTGTCAGTACGATTGAAAGGGACTTTGATGATATCCTTTTGTATTCGGGAACGGATTGCGTGAACAGAACGGACCTCATCAAATATGACCGTAAAAAAAGGACGCATTACTACACCAGGGATTTTGAATTGAAGATTGCAGACGAATCTATGTGGCGCGACTGAGGTTTGTCGGAACAGATGAGTGTCGAGTTTTTAGGGCGGTCACACGGATTCGGGATTACTAACGTAATCTCTATGGAATAAATGTTGATTTTTTACAGGGGTATTTATGGCATGGGCATTAATTGAAAAGTAAAATTGCGGAATTAAAAGCGGACACGCATATAGAGTAACAGCGGATTCGGTTATATAATAGAAGAAACCTTTACATACACAAGGAGCATTTATGACAAGACAGGAATTGGAAGAGGATGTGAACGTTGGCGACACCGTGAAGATTACGACAAAGAGCGGTGAGTTTACAGGGCGTGTGGAAGAGTTTGGGGAGTCTGCAATAAGGCTTACCAACCCGGAGAACGGAAAGCCCAAGCGCATAGCATACGAGTTTATCATGGAGTACGACACGGACGTTGCACCTGCCGCAGATGTGATAAGCATTGGAATTGACACTGAATCCAAGATGGTTGCTATTCCCGGAAGGAATTACAGAATTGGACAGACTCCGGTAACTCAG
>JAFOTA010000122.1 GCA_017421145.1 Treponema sp. | reverse complement strand
CACGAAAACAGTATCAAAGTCAGATTTGAATAAAGGGGTAAATATGAGAGAATCAAAGATCAGCCGTAAGACAAAAGAAACCGATATTGAGCTTTCTCTTAATATAGACGGAAGCGGAAAAAACAGCAGGACAGGATGCTCTTGCATAGATTTTACGGCAAAGGCAGGCCAGGTTGTGGGTCTTCTCGGACCGAACGGAGCAGGAAAATCATCGCTTCTTAAAGCCCTCTCAGGATTCCATTACCCGACGGAAGGAACCGTTTCTGTATGCGGAACTGAAGATTTCAATGAAATCAGGCAGATTACAGGATACGTCCCGGAATTCCCGGAGCTTGACAAAAAGCTCACCGTTCTGGAGACGCTGTACCTGGAGGCAAGGCTAAGGGGACTTGATGACAAAAGAATAGCCGAAAACGTCGCGTATGCGCTCAAGGCGGCTGATCTTCAGGAAGTTGCTTCGCAGAAAGTCGGAACTCTTTCAAAGGGATACACTCAGAGGACAAGCTTTGCAAAGGCAATCTGCTTCAATCCGAAAGTCCTGGTTCTTGACGAGTTCTCAGGAGGGCTTGATCCCGCTCAGACCGCGAAGATGAGGAAAACCGTCAAAAAGCTTTCTGAAAAGAGGATCGTCATACATTCGACCCACAGGATAGAGGAGGCACGTCTGATGTGCGACTTCATATACATAATGAACCGCGGTAAGATTGCGGCAAGCGGAACGATAGAGCAGATAATCGCCGCGTCAGGAAAGAAAACTCTGGAGGAAGCATTCATATCGCTCACGGATACTGACGAAGGGAGCCTCGAATAATATGAAGAAGCTATACAGAAACTGCCTTTTCAAGCTCGCCATAACGCCGTTCACATACATAATCTGCGGTGCCGCCGTAGTATTTGCAGTCCTCAATTTTTTCCTGCTCCAGCGTTTTTTCACGGGATCAGGATCGTCCGACCTGCACAGGTTCTTTTCGGGCATACCGTACATCTGCACTCTGGCAGTACCGGCACTTGGATCGTTCATACCGCACACAAAAGAAGATCTTTCGGTTCCGTACAGGGCGCCTTCGTTGATTGCAGCAAAGACTCTCGCACTGCTTACGGTCTCAGGAATACCGGTCATACTGACGCTTTTCGTCCCGGCAGCCGTGTCATGGTTCGGAAACGTTGAATTCTCACCGCTTGTAACGGCATATTCTGCACTGATGCTCTATCTTCTTTCCACATGCTCATTTTCAGTGCTTTTATATACAGCAGTTGAAAGCACGGGTTTTGCATTCATACTTCAGTCTGCTGCACTCCTTGCCGTAAACACCGCACACCTTATTTCGAACATAACGCAGCCGGGTGATTTCGTCTCCACGCTGCTTAAATCCATTTCCTTCTCATGGCATTTCGACGCGGCGGGAAAGGGCATAATCGACACAAGGGACATAATCTTCTTCTTATCATCTGCGGCAATATTCCTGCTCGGAGGAACCGCTGCACTTGAGCTTAAACGAGGAAGGGCTACTGCTTTCATGAAGCGCACGGCCTTACTTTCAATAGCGGCGTTCATATTGCTTTCTGCCGACTCAAGCAGGCTCTATCTCAGGGTGGACACAACGGCGGCAAAAAAATTCTCGGTCAGCGGATACAGCAAGGCATTGATAGACGAAATCAGGGAACCGATGAGCATAACGTACTACAGAAGCCCTTCACTCAAAAACATATACCCGGAAGTCAGGGACATAGAAGATTTCCTCCATGAGTACGCATCGCAATCAAGCTTCATATCATGCTCGGTTGTTGACCCGTCAAAGGACAACGTAAAGGAAAAGCTTTCGGCATACGGCATCCAGGGACAGAGAATCAGGACTACTGAAAAAGACACCACCTCATACACCACCGTATATTCGACCGTAATCATAAGCTACCTAGGTGAAATAAAGGCTGTTCCGTTCGTACTTTCGGCTTCTTCGCTTGAGTTCAGCATGGCGGAAAAAATCGACTGCCTCGTGAGGGAAAACACAAGGCTCGTGCAGGTGGTCGTGGGCAACGGTCTTTCATTCGACGATGACTACGGATACATAAAGCCATGGCTTGAGACCCAGGGATTCTACGCAGTCCAGACATATCTACCGTCAGAAATACAGGACGGCAAGGCTGAAGTGTTCTCACTTTTCCCTGAAGTGCCGCTCATAGTGCTTGGAACATCTCTTTTCACGCAGGAAGATTCGGAAGCTCTCATGAATTTCATACGCAGGAACGGAAAGGTGATAATCGCAACGAATCCTTATACGGTGGACATAAAAAAAGACTGGACGGTCATTCCGGTAAGCGACTACGTATTGTACGGGCTTCAGGAATTCGGAATCTACTACAGGGACACAATCACAAGCGGAAAGGAAAATTTCACGATCGGGCTTTACACGCAGAACGCGGCGGGAGAAACGGTTCCTTCCGAAGATGAGTACGCCGAGTATTCAATGTGGCCCCTGCTTTCACCTCAGGAAAACGCGGACAACGGACTTTATGCATTCTGGCCGAGCGCAATCGATTTTGACAACGAAGTCGCATCAGATTCCAATGCTGTCGTGGCACCTTACCTCCACACCGGAAAAAACGCATGGCAGAGCACAAAGGTCAACGGCAAATTCATAACAAACCCGTTCTCAGCGTCAAAGGAACCGGAAGAAGGAGAGGAAACCGGACAGTTCAATATAGCGGTATCAGCTTCAAGGCCGGGAGAAAAAACACCTTTCCTGATTGCAACCGGAGACCAGTATGCCTTCACTTCACAGATGATAGGATACACTTCTTCCACAACGGGAATAGATGCCAGGAGCCTTGACTTCCTTGCAGAAAGCCTCATGTCGGTAAGCGGCGAAAAATCATTGCTGGAGCTTAAAAGATCAAGCAAGACCAACACGGAGCTTTACAAGGTAACTCAGGAAAATCTTTCCGGGGCAAAAATACCGGTGCTCGCATTCACCATACTGATTCCGCTTCTGATGCTTGCGGTCATGGCATGGGCAACTGCATCATACAGGAAAAAACTTAGCATGAGGTTACTGAAATGAACGACACGAAAGAACGAAAGAGAAAAAAGGGACTTTTCATTTTCCTGTGCGCCGACATTTTTCTGCTTCTGGTCTTCATAATCACGATGATGCCTTTCACAAAAAAAACGTCCGCTCCGTCGGTCAAATCAGCGGTACTGAACGTGAACAAGATACCGGAAATAGCGTCCATAACGTTTTCGGAAAATGACGAAGACGGTGAAATGCAGAAAGTGACGCTTGAAAAAAACGGCGGATTCTGGGTGGGAACCGATTCATCGACCGGAAAAAAATGGCCGGCCGACAACCAGAACGTCGCTACGCTGCTTGACAAATGCTCGCAGATAGTGAACGTGTATACGGCCGCATCTACAAAGGATGCATGGGAATCATTCGGTCTGGGCGAAGAATCTGCGTTCAAGCTTGGGTTCTACGACGGAAGCGGAAAGATAATAACCGAAATCTTCTTCGGAAAATCAGACTACCTCACGTCAAGGGCTGCATTCAGGGTGCACGGAAAGGAAACCGTGTTCCAGACTGACATATCCATAAAAAGCTACCTGAGCGCATCTGCATCGTTCTGGGCTGATCCGTTCGTATACCCTCAGGCACTGACCGGATACACGAGGATGAAATCGGAATCCCTTTTGAGGCACGGAGCGCTTGTCGATTTCAATGCAGCCGGAAAACAGCCGGACTACACGTTCAGAAAGGATTTTGAGAACGGTTCTTCGGCAAGATTCCTGATTTACAAGAGCGACATGCAGAGCGAAAGCCTTTATAATATAGTTCCGTTCTTCATTGCGGGACCTTCGGCAGATGCGGACGAAAAGAAAGCCGTCGAATCGTTCAACTATGCGTACACAATGAGCCAGTGGACGCTTGAAAAATTCTCGGAGGAGGTCGTACAGCAATGACGGATTCCGCAAAATCAGCCCTGGAAGCACAAAAATTCTGCGAATGGGCGGACATGTACCTTAACTTTGAAAAGACACCCCAGAAAAACATATTCTGGCTTGACACGATGAAAGCTCTCTGCTCCGAAACAGGAAACCCCCAGGACTCATGCAGGTCTTTCCATGTGGCAGGATCCAAGGGAAAAGGCTCGGTCTCCGAAATGATTTCAAGCATACTCTCCGAAGCCGGATTCAGGACAGGACTTTACACATCGCCGCACATACTTGATTTCTGCGAACGCATCGGAAGCCCCCAAGGATATTTTCCTCCGGAAGTGTACAGGGATGCCGCAAACTCGTTGATTGAAAAAATCGGTGGAATAAAAGCGGAAGATCTTCCCGGTGGTAGGCCGGTCACTTGGTTTGAGCTTGTGACGCTCTACGGCATGGAATGTTTCAGGAAAGCCGGATGCACTTGGGCTGTTTACGAGGTCGGTCTTGGCGGAAGGCTCGACGCAACGAACGTAATTTCACCGGAATGCTGCTGCATAAACAGGATAGAGCTTGAGCACACCGAATATCTCGGAGACACGGTCGAAAAGATTGCGGCGGAAAAAGGCGGCATAATAAAAGAAGGGGTTCCCGTCATAATCGGAAAGCAGAATGAAAAATCCGTCCGGGAGATTTTCCGGCAGATCGCAAAAGAAAAAAACGCCCCGATAATTTTTGCAGATGAAGAAACGAAGATTTCCAACTTAGTATACAAAAACAAACTTACAAATGTACAGGAAAATATAGAAAATTCTTGCTCTGTCGATAAAAATACACATACAAATCTACTGGGATCAATGGATTTTACGCTGGAGTCAGGATATTTTTCAAGGCCGCTCAACGTTTCCCTGAAAATGCTCGGTGACTTCCAGGCAGACAACGCAGCCCTGGCATCTGTCGCGGTAAAAAAAACGTTCCCGGACATGGACGAAAAAATCATAGAACGCGGACTTTCAAAGGCGAGCCTTCCCGGAAGATTCGAGATAACGGCGATGGAATCAGGACCAAGGCCGGTTGTTTTGGACGGAGCGCACACACCGTCAAGCGTCTCGTTCACAGTGGATACGTTTTTCAAGGTGTTCGGAAAGGATTCTGAACCGCAGCTTCTTTTCGCATGTGCATCGGACAAGGACGTTGAGGACATCGCACCTATTTTCGCCGGAAAATTCTCCCACATAACCCTTACGATCCCGGGCACGGTAAAAGCAGCCGACCTACCGAGGGCAGAATCAGCTTTCGCAAGATCCGGCATGGATTTCGTGTCATACATGGATTTTGAATCCGGGATAGGACATGCCCTGGCTAAGGCATACAGCGACCGCACTCCATTGCTGGTTGTCGGAAGCTTCTACCTTGTCTCGGAAGTGAAAAAGTTCATAAGGGAAAATTGACCGTAACCGGATTATGATCAGATGCCCACGTATTTTCTAGGGACGCGCCTTGTGAGCACAGTCGTTATCTCGTAGGAAATGGTTCCCGTCATCCTTGCGATATCTTCTGCCGTCTGCATCGCTCCGTCAGCCTTTGAACCGAAAATCACGGCCCTGTCCCATCTCTTGACGTCGGAACCGAGGCCGAGATCGACCATGCACTGATCCATGCATATTCTTCCCCTCACAGGATATTCCTTTCCGTTGATCGAAACCTTTATTCCTGCAGAAGAAAAACGCCTGACGAATCCGTCGCCGTATCCGATTGTAAGAACGGCAATGTCGGTGTCTTTATCGGCTGTCCATGTGCGTCCGTATCCGACTGAAGAACCTTTGCTGAAATGCCGTACCGCGCTTACTTCGGTTTCAAGCGTCATCACAGGCTTCAAATCTATCGGGGTACCTTTTTTTGAAAGATAGTCCGAATTGACATCCCCTGCGTCATAACCGTACACGATTATTCCCGGGCGCACCATGTCAAGGTGGGTTTTCGGAAGGTCAAGAGTCGCGGCTGAATTCGCACAGTGGCAGATTCCAGGATTCAGTCCCCTGGCGCGTATGCTTTCTATCGCATCCGTAAATCTTTTGAACTGAAGCTTCGTATATTCAATTGAATCTGGATCCTTGCAGTCGCTTGTCGCAAAATGCGTCATGGTTCCTTCAAGAAAAAGATTTTCCGAACCGCACACAAAAGATGCAAGATCAGCAGCCTCAGAAGGCATACAGCCGATTCTACCCATGCCTGTATCAACGGCAAGATGCACCGGGAACTTCTTTTTTCCGAGACGGCCGGCCTCATCGTCAACCATGCGGATATAGTCACGGTCAAACACGAAAGGCGTTATGTCATGGCTCACCGCATCATGGATTTCCTCCGGGGAACAAAGGCTGAAAAGCAGGATTGGAGCATCAATTCCGGCATTCCTAAGCTCCACGCCTTCATCGACCGTCGCAACAGCAAGATAATCGACTCCGCAATCAAGGGCAGCCTTCGCGCATTCAACCGCTCCATGGCCGTAGGCATCTGCCTTGACAGGAACGCACATCTTCACGCCGGAAGCAGTGAACCGCCTTATGTTCCTTATGTTTTCCTTGAAATAATCAATATGTATAATGGCTTTTGTCGCACGCATAATTTCCACCTGTGCCTGATTCGAACTGTCCGGAAATCAAATAGTTTTCCGCACCGGCTATTATTGTACGCAAAACATAAAAATTTGCAATAAGTTTTGGAACCGCGAATTACATTTGGAAAACAAAATAAGGTATTTTTCAAAATTCGTTTGGCTTGCTTTTATAAAAAGCCGTGGTATAATGAAATTTATAATATCTTGAAGAGGATGCCCATGAAAAAGCGGAACCTTACATTCAAATTCACCGTAATGTTTGCGGCGTTTACTCTTTTCGCACTTGTCATAAGCACAGTTCTTTCCTATATAAACCAGAGCGGCATTTACAAGCAGCAGCGTGAGGAGAGCGTCCATTTCGTATCCTCGTATCTTGAGCAGCTCCTCATATCCGATGACATCTATTTTATCTGGTACCAGGATTATTTTCTTGAAAAATCCGGGAATCTGCTTGTCCCGCATGATTTTGACACAAATGCAGTCCAGGACGCAAGGCATGAATATGAAGATTCGCTTTCAAAAGAATACCCGGGTCTTGTGCTGGGAACTGACATAGATTTTTCCGACCTTTCAGAACAGACGAAAAACGCATACGAGGTTTACAGCCACGAATATTACCAGGCGGCATTTGAAAACGCATGCGCAATGTTCAACCTTGCAAACGTTTATTATATAGTCCCGAAAGACGACGGATCCGACGACTTTGTTTACGTCCTTAACAGCATCCGGGACGAACGCATCGTAAACGGCAAAAAATACATTGACCTTGGCATCACAGAAAAACATCCGAAATCAAAGGACAGCCGCATATGGGAAGCATGGGATACAGGAAAGAGGCCGAAGGGATACGATGTCCTGAATGAAAATCATGAAGAGTTTTATGCCTATTACACTCCGCTTTTCATAAACGGGCAGAAACTCGGTCTCATCGGAATCAAAACGGACGTAAACGAAATGAAGCGTGCAATCGGTATGGTTACCATGCGCAACATGATAGTCGTCGGAAGCGTACTTATCCTTTTCTCACTGTTTCTCCTTCTGTTCATACGCACGCATTATATACGGAAACTCGTGAAAATCAGTAAAGCGATAGAAACCTACTCGCAGAAAAAAGATTCTAAAATCGCCGGGCAGCTTAGGGCGGAAGTCACGAATGAAGATGAGATATCCGTCATAATGTCAAAGTTCGCCGACATGATTTATGATCTTGAACGCTACATCAAGGATCTAAAGAAAACTCAGATCGATTTGAAGAACACGAAGCAGCAGGCATTGGAAATGAACGAGCTTGCCATAAAAGATTCTCTCACGGGAATCAGAAACAAGACGGGCTACGACAAGGAAGTGCAAAAAATCAAGCAGGAGATGGCGGACGGGCTTAAAGATTTGGGAGTCGCAATGATCGACCTGAACTTCCTGAAAAAAATAAACGACACATACGGCCACGACAAGGGAAACGTCTCCATAATAACGCTCTGCCAGATTATCTGCCTCATTTTCACCCATTCACCGGTTTTCAGGATAGGAGGAGATGAATTCGCGGTGATTCTGAAAGGAAATGACCTGAGGAACATTGAAAAGCTCATAACGGACTTCAAGTTCCAGCTTAAGACAAGGCAGGAAGATTCAAAGCTGCAGTACTGGGACAAGATTTCCGCCGCAATAGGCTACGCAGTCTACATCCCTGAACTCGACCAAGGCTATGAAGACATTTTCAAGCGTGCCGATGCCGAAATGTACAAGGCAAAAATCGAAATGAAGGCCGCAAGAGAGCAGATGGAGAATTAAAATTATGAAAAAAATTTTTATCGTTTTGTTTGCGATTGCAGTATTTCCCATGGCGTTGTTTACGGAAGAATCTGCCGGAAAAAATTCCTCTTCTGATTTCGTTTTCGTTGAGGGCGGAACGTTTTACATGGGAGATCCTGAAGGAAAGATAAACCAGCGGCATCAGGAGACTGTCGAAAGCTTTTACATCTGCACTCATGAGGTTACGCAAAAAGAATACAGGGAAGTGACCGGAAAAAATCCAAGCAGTTTCAAAGGAGACTCAAAACCCGTCGAATCGGTGAGCTTTTATGACGCAATAGAATACTGCAACAAGCTGAGCGAAAAAGAAGGACTTGAGCCATGCTACAAAAAAAATATCAACGGGGAGTGGACGCAGGACAAAAACGCAGACGGCTACAGGCTCTCTACCGAAGCTGAATGGGAATATGCCGCAAGGGGCGGAAACAAAAGCAATGGATACATATACAGCGGAAGCAACGATATAGAAAAAACCGGATGGTACGGCTCGAACAGCGGAGAAAAAACACATGACGTTATGACAAAATCCCCGAACGAACTCGGTCTTTACGACATGAGCGGAAACGTATTCGAATGGTGCACCGGATCTTTCGGAAAAACAGATGACGACAGGATAATTCGCGGCGGCACTTTTTATGCCTCAAAACTTTTCTGCCTCACATATTACAGGAGCTGGTTCAATCCGGCGGACTCCCACATAATGCTTGGATTCAGGGTCGTAAGAGGAAAATGACAGTGTCAGGCGGTTCCTTAGTTATCCCAACCTGCGAGTAATTCTTTCGCTATATCTTTAACCATCTTTTCTTTACTATTCGTATATTTTTCAATATATTTTTTTGCCTTTTCACCTTTAATTTTTGACAGGGCAATTAAATAAGTCCGAGCGTTATAATCACTATGGGCACTTTCTTCTTCGCAAGCTTTAATTATTATATCTACAGAAGATTCATCTTTTAAATTTGCCAGTCCCATAACAGCATCTCTTTTTATAAAAGTATCTGATTTATTATTTTCTAAAATTTCCAGAAATATCTTTTTATGATTTTG
>JAFOTA010000121.1 GCA_017421145.1 Treponema sp. | reverse complement strand
GGCGATGTGATTCCTTCTTTCAATTACAAGACATTTTTTACCATGCTTTACCGCTTCATGAGCAAGAACCGCATTGAAAAGTCCTGCGCCTACAAACAAAAAATCATAATGCATTTAAAGTCTCCTTGGAATTTCAAGAAAGCTATTTAATCATCTCGCTGTAAATTTCGGCGACTTCATCTATGTCACCGTATTTTATCAACTTTCCGTGATCCAAAATCATTGCCTTGTTGCAGATTTTTTTTACCTGCCCTAAAGAGTGTGAGACAAATAAAACTGTTGCGCCGCGGTTGAACATTTCCATAACTTTTTTTTCGCTCTTTTCCTTGAACTTTGCATCTCCAACGCTAAGGACTTCATCCAAAATCAGAATATCCGGTTCAACCAAAGTACAGATTGCAAATCCGAGACGGCTTCTCATGCCACTTGAATAGTTTTTGATAGGAACGTCAATGAATTCCCTGAGTTCAGAAAATTCTATGATTTCTTCAACTTTTGACTGTAAAAATTTTTTTGAGTATCCCAGTATCGCACCGTAAAGGAAAATATTTTCACGTCCGGAATATTCATTTTCAAAACCGGCTCCAAGTTCGAGAAGCGGGGCAAGAACACCTTGCTTTCTGATTGTTCCAGTGGTCGGTTTGTAAACGCCTGCGATGGCTTTGAGCAATGTACTTTTACCTGCTCCGTTTAATCCAAGGATTCCAAGACGGTCACCTTTGTTCAGTGAAAAGCTTACATCATTAAGGGCGCTGAATTGATTGAACTTTACCTTGTGCTTTATCAATCCGATAAAAAATTCCTTCAAGGTGTCCAGTTTTTCTTTTGCCATAGTGAATCTGATCGTCAGATTTTCAACAACGATTGCCTGATTGTCTTCCAGTTTTTCCATAATAAAACAGCTCCTCAAAAACCCTAGAGGTACAAAACGAATTTATTCTTCTGCTTGTAGAAGAATATGCTGCCGACGATTAATACTACGGCGATGAATCCGCAGGAATAGAGGAACCCTACGATATCCATTGGATTTCCGAAAAATGCATCACGTGCCATTGTCGTTATGTGGTAGATAGGATTTATTTTCAAAATCCATCCGAACTGGCTCTGAAGGATTGAATCCGGATAGTAAAAGACTGCGCTCATATACATCAAAATCATACAAAGCACGTTCCAGATATATTCAATGTCCCTGAAGAAAACGTTGAGGACGCTTAGTATAGTTCCGCACCCCAAAGTCAACAAAAACAAAAGTAAAATTGCCGGAATGAACTGTATTATGTGCCATGTGGGAACGACCTGACAAAAAACATCTACACCGACTAAAACTATAAGTGAAATCAAAAATATTATGAATGAGAAGATTACGTGAGCAAGCGGATATAGATATTTCGGGACATAGACTTTTTTTATCATTTCCCCGTTTGATCGGATTGCAACCATTGCATTTGTAGTTCCGACTTGGAAGAAAGAGAAAAACAAGCGTCCGATTATGATGAAGAGAGGATAGGTTTTTGTGTCCGTCTTGAACAAGGTACCGAAGACTATTACAAGTACGATTGTGGAAATTATAGGCTCAATCAAGGACCATAGGATTCCAAGATAAGACCGGCGGTACTTCAGCTTGATACCTTTTTTTACGAGTTCTGACAATAGAAAAGCATTTTTTGAAATATAATTTATCATTCCCATAACAAAAGATTATATCGAAAAGCATTGAAAGTTTAAAGAGGAATATTGTCCATGGAAAATATTTTATTGAAATAGTCTTGCTGATGATATTGCCTGCGGAACTTGCATTCCATGGTATCCGGGTAAAATAAAGCTGTCCGGAAGTAGACATGCATCGTCAGTTTTCGGACAGCCTGATGTAGTTACTCCGCATGCCCCTTGAGATAGATCCACCAGTAGCCGAATCCGGTTATTAATGAACCGCCTACTATGTTGCCCAATGTTACGGGGAGCAGATTGTTGATCAGTGCGCTCAGGATTGTTGTTTTGATAGCCGTGCCTGTTGCCAATGATGCGAAGAATCCTGCAGGGATAAAGTACATGTTTGCCACGCAGTGCTCGAATCCGCAGAGTACGAAAAGTGCGACCGGTAGGTACAAGGCTATGATTTTTCCTGCCAGATCAGATGCGGCCATTGAAACCCATACTGCCATGCAGACCATAAAGTTGCAGAGGATACCCTTTATGAAAGCTTCTAAAAATGACATGGAGCTTTTTGTTACTGCAGTGCTTATCATCGTTTTTGCGAGGTCACCGTCATAAAGCGCATTTTTTCCGGTTGCAACGAAGTATACGACGGCAAGCGCAATCAAAATTCCGCCTATAAGGTTTCCTATATATACTACGGCCCAGTTGACGAGGACTTTTCCAAGACTGGTGCGCTTTTGAAGTACCGGCATGAGCATGAGGCTGTTGCCTGTAAAAAGCTCTGCGCCACCAACAAGAACCATCATCAGACCGATCGGGAATACTAGTGCGGACAAAAGCTTTGATAATGACTGCGGCCATTGACCATAAGCTGCGACTGTGCTTGCAAATCCTCCGAGTGCGATGAACATGCCTGCAAAAACAGCTAGTGCGAACATCTTGCCTATAGGCAGCTTGGATTTTTGTACGCCTGTATCAACGTAGAGGCGGGCGATTTCTGTCGGTGAATTCATAAAACGTTTCTCCTATGGGAATTTCTTGAAGTCTCCAAAAAACTGGTTTTTCGAGATAGCCTTTTTTTATCTGTTTTCTTCTGCTTCAACCTTGTTGTGCTGCTCCTCAAGTATCTCCATGATCCTGTCTATGAGCTTCTGCTTTGGATCCGGTTCATCTTCAGGGAGCGATGCCATGAACTGCTTTCTGAACGGCTTGCATTCGATTACAGGGCTGGCAGTGAAAATCTGCTTTGTCGGTTCGATCAGATCATTGAGCATGTCTTCATCCTGCAATTCCAGTATGTGACCGTTGATGCTCACGAGGATTACTATGTCGAACAGGCGTATGTAGCTGTCTATTTCCCTGAGTCCCTTTTTTGTGTCGGGGTGTCCGGGTCTATAACGGGTTCCTGACGGGAATACGAGGATTACTTCTCCGCGTCTTTTGCAGTCGTCCATAGCATGCATTGCCGCCAGATTGATTTTCCGCGCCCTCTGCTCTTCTGCCTGCGCAACTTCTGCCGGTTCTGTCTGCTCTTTTTTGTCAAGGCTGCGGGTCGGGTAGATTACGACTCTTGTAAAGCTTTCCGCAAAGGCTTTTACGACAGGATCTGCTTCATTGAGCTTCATTCCGGCGATTGCGACTATTTTTTTTGAAAGTTCCGCAAGCTTTTGGGAGCCTGAGTGTTCAAGCATGTAGCAGAATGCCGGTAGATCAGTATTGGCGTAGTGCTCCATGAGGATCAGACCGTGCTTTCCTTCCTGAACCTGATTATAAAAATCCTCAAAATTCTCAATTCCGTTGAGATGGCTGTCAGGCGTTGTGTTTTCGGCGACAACCCGATCCATGATTTTTCTGGTAACCGGATTTTCAACTTGATAAACGTTCGTTTCATCGATTACGGAAGATGTAGTCGAAAGTTTTTCCAGATTACTGAAAAGATCGTGATATTTTTCTCTTAGAGTCATTTTCATTTGTATCTCCAAAATCTCTAAAACAAAACTCGTCTCTAGTATAGGAAACACCTATATCTTTATATTTTAAAACCGTTTGATATCGGTGTCAAATAAATTTTATATAGGGCATACCGGAAAACATCAGTTTTTAGAAATGTTCTATATTATTATGATTCACCGTCATCACCATTGCCGTCATCGTCTGAACCGTCGTCCGAGTCATCATCGTCGTCATTTGATGCGGAAATTCCGGTTTTGATGTCGTTTGCCCACATTTCGTCCTCTACAGCCAATGTTGAGCGCGGAATGTTTGTCTTCGGCTTTTTTTGCATCTCTTTTATGTATTCCAGGTTTTTCTTGCCGCTCGGTAGGTATTTTCCAAGGATTTTAGGATCCAGCTTTGTGGCAAGGTTGAATCTGTCTATGACCCATGAGCCGAGCTTTGAAAAAAGGAACATTCCAAGAATCAGGCCGGCTACAAAACTGATCATCCACAATATTGCAAGTCCGGTTCCTGGGGTGTTTTTTCCCAATACTTTGAAATAAAAGGCGGAAACTCCCAAAAGGAGCAGTGCGATTATCAAAAAAGTCAGGATTATGTTTGCAATCGTCGAAACGATCGTAAAAAGAACCGTATAAGTTTTCTTATTCATCTGTTTTTTCCTTTTTTTCAAGCTTTTTGCGCTTGACCGAAACGATTATGAATGAAATCACGAACAGTATTCCGCATATGACTACCGCTGAATCGGCTGCATTGAAAGTCGGCCATCTTTTTGACTTGAAAAAAATCGGGAAGTAAAAATCTATGAAATCAACCACACCATCCGGGCGGAAAAATCTATCTATCAGATTTCCGAGACCGCCGCCCAAAATTCCGCAGATTGACCATCTTTGAAGCTGTGTGAAATCTTTGCTTCTGAAATAAATCACAAAAACAAAGCCGATTACAATAAGGGGCAGGAAAGAGAACAAAATCGTGCGGATGTTCTGCGGAAGTGATGCTCCCATGCTGAATGCAACGGCCGGGTTCCTTACGTGGATCAGGCGCAGGAAGCTTCCGAAGATTTCTATAGAGGCATTTTCCTGATCCTGTCCGAAAAACGGTTCAATATCGGATCTTGCGATATATTTTACGACCAAAGCCTTTGTAACCTGATCCAATGCTATTACGAATACAGTCAAAAGAACCGGCAAAAGCTTTTTAAGCAAAGATTTTTTGTTAGAAATATCAGATTTATTTTCCATAATATGCAAAGTATACTAAAGTCCGGTCTTAAAGTCTATAAAAACAGTTTCCAAGCCTTTTTCCTGAGCCAGTTTCTTTGCAGCAAGGCGCACTCCGATTGTTTCTGTGTTGTAGTGTCCGCCTGCAATTGCCGTCAACCCCAGCTCTTTGATCGTGTGATAGTCTTGATGTAGGATTTCGCCCGTTATAAAAGCGTCTGCACCTGCTTCTGCCGCCTGATAAGCATCGTCACCGCCGCCACCGGAAATGATGGCTGTGGTTTTTATTTCCTGCTTTCCGAACCGGAGTATATGGCATGGTGTTTCTCCTTCAGGGAAAAGTTTCCGGCAAAGCTCATCGATTGAAACAGGCTTGTCGAATTCTCCTTTTGCACCAAGGCTCATTCCTCTCCAAACTCCGAACGGCTGGATGTTTTTGAGTCCCATGCGCCGTGCAATGCCGAAATTGTTTCCGACTTCTTCATTTGCGTCCAATGGAGCGTGGGATGCATATAGGGCAAGGTCATTGTTCATGAAAGCAGACACCCGTTTGTAGAGGGAGCCGGTCAATGTTTCGCAATGTCCCCAAAAAAGGCCGTGGTGAGTAAAAAGAAGCTGTGCGCCGAGTTCAGCCGCTTTTTTTGCGGTATATTCACATGCATCGGTTGCAAATGCAACTTTCGTAATCTGCTTTGAATCCGGGGCTGAATTCTGGATTTGTATGCCGTTGAGAGAAATGTCGCCTTTGAAGTTTTCCGGGCGCAAAAATGAATCGAAGTACTTTGCAAGCTCGTTCAGGGTCATTGTTTTTCCTCGCTTGGTTTTTCCCCTTCATTTGATGCTTCTGGTACGGCCGGTTCCTGATTTTCGGTGGTTTCCGTCGGTTTTGCGGCAGGGGCTGGATTTAAAACGCCGTCTATGTATTTTTCAAGGAGTCCTGCAACATGACTGGACATATAAAAGCTTCCGTCCCTAGAATGTCCCAGGATTTTTGCCAAAACCGGATCTGTTGATTCCACAGGTCCATATCCGGGCGTTGTGTATGATGATATTGAAGCCAGGTCGAATGTTCCGCGCACTGTATCTTTTCCAGCTATTTTTATCGTTGAATATGAAGCCTGAGATTCTCCGTCTCCTGCGATAAACACCCTGTCGCTTTTTGACGGCGAAACGATGTTTATGAGGGCAAGGACTTCCTTGACAAAATTTTCGCTTTTCTGGCTTGTTGCATTGGCGTAGGCTTCAGGTTTCTTTTGCTTGCAGAACAGCATCGCGAATTTTCTGAAAGGCTTGAAATCCCAGAGGTTTCCGAACCATTTTATGTCCTTTGAGTAAAAATCAGCGGAATAGACCGTGTATCCGTCGTGTGCAAGCTTTACGAAAAACGGTTCATAGGATTGTACGTCCGAAAGTTCTCCCGGTACGAAAATGATTGTGCGGCTTTCCTTGAACGGATTGAAAGTTTCATCGGTTGACGTGTACTTTTTTACAAAAACAGACCTGCTCTGGGACGGAGAAGTATATTCGTAGAATCCTTCTTCAACGGAGCCTGCATAAGTCTGCGAAGTGATTGTCACGCCGTATTTTTTCGTGTCGATTTTTCCGGGGCGAAAGATGATTATGAAAACCGCAAGGACGATAATCAGAATCAGGTTGACTATGGAAGCGAGCGAAAACAGTATTCCGTAATGATCGACGACCAGTTTGTGCCTGAACCTTGACAGTGCGTTGGTATTCCAGACAGCCACCACGAATGCAAGGATTATAATCAGAATCCTGAATATCGAAATCCCGAATGCTAAAATATTCAATATGGACAGTATAAATGCAACTATAGGAAATACAGACAGCGGATCCTGTTTGGCAGCCTGCATGAAAAAAATCCTTGCGCACGCCGCGCCCAAAAGAGCCAAAAGAAAAAGCTCGCATAAAAGTTCATAAGTCATAGGCAGATTGTACCGCAAAAACAAGCGTTATGCAAATAAGCACAGGGCTTCAGCATGAAATCTATTGATAAATGCAACACATGAGCGGGTCCCAGTTGACGGCAAAAAGCAAGGCAACCTCCATCAATGGCGCCTCCTTACTTTTTGCCTACGTCCCACTCCTGTGTTGCAAAAGTCTATTGGTTTTGTCATGCCGAAGCCCTGTTGATTTTAAGAAAAATGGTTGTTGTTCATGCAAACCAATGATTTTTATGGAAATGTATTGTTTGTTCATGCAATCTGTTCCCTTCCAAACAAAAGATTTCAGGGACTCAGTATCATTTTAAACAAATGTGCGGAACGGCATCTTTTGTAAATATGTCGAGTCTTAAAATATTG
>JAFOTA010000120.1 GCA_017421145.1 Treponema sp. | reverse complement strand
GCTCATATTTACGAACAAAAGGATAATCGCCATCGACGTTCAGGGAATAACCGGAAAAAGAAAATCCTACTCAACCCTGCCCTATACCACGATACAGTTTTTTGAAGTCCAGACACAGGGATTTGCAGAAATCTTCCCGGACTCCGAGCTTTTCATCCAGTATGCCAACGGATTCACCGCACAGTTTGAGTTCAAGGGCAACGTGGACATCCGCAAAATAGGAAAGATGATTTCCAATTTCGTCCTGAACTAAGAAACCCCGGACAAGCAACGGCACAAGATTCAAGCAATTTTTTCTCACCCCATTTGAATATTTATTCAAAAATCTGTATAGTCTTCTTATATATGCAGGACTATTACAAGGTTTTGGGCGTGCCTCACACTGCTTCGGCGGCGGAAATCAGGTGCGCGTACAGGAAAAAGGCCAAGCTCATCCACCCGGACATCACGCACGGGGATTCCAATGAATTCAAGGAGCTTCTTGAGGCCTACCAGACGCTTTCCGACTTGAAATCACGGACGCTTTTTGACCAGTCCTACGCATTCAGGGGCGGCTCATCCTACCACGGGGCAAGGGGCGGCAAAAAATCTTTCGACTACCGGGAGTGGCTTCTTTCGCGTGATGATGACGAGAGCCGGGCAAAACTGATTATGTACGACCTTACGCACGGAATGGAAGATTCGGCCGTCGCGGAATTCAAGCGCATGAACATGGAGAGGCAGAATTTCAGGCTGTCCAGATGGTTCGGGCATGAGGATTTCATGGACTACGGATACATACTTGCGGAAGAGCTTGTGCTCCGGCGTGAATATTATGACGCGCTTCTCCTTCTTGGGCAGATAATCAAGATGGAATGGAAATTCAACTACTTCAAATTCTTTTTCGAGGAAGTGGAAGATTTCACCAAGCACATCCTGCTGAACAACCTTGAAGGCACGCTGAACGATGAGCTTGCACTCGACGCATGGGAAAGGGCGCTTGATTTGAAGCTCGGAAAAAAGTGCGACTCGGCCATGCTGATGAAAATGTCGGACGCATACAGCCGCATCGGTGATTTTGAAACTGCGCGGACATGCAGGGCTGCCGCCGGACAAATAGGCTGAGCGCATTCTTAAACAGTATACAAAGGGGTAAACATATATGATTAGACTAAAGAACGACGAGCAGATTGCAAAAATCCGTAAAAGCTGCCACGAGCTTGCGGATCTGTTCAACGAGATTATTCCGCGCGTAAAACCCGGAGTAAGCACAAAGGAAATCGACGACTGGTGCGTTGATTTTGTACGGAAGCACGGTGGAAAACCAGCATGGTATTCGGAGGGATTTCCCGGTTGCGCCTGCATAAGCATCAACAACTGCGTCATCCACGGAGTTCCATCCAAAAAAGTTTTTGTCCAGGACGGAGATCTTGTTTCGCTGGACATAGGAATCAACCTTGACGGATACATATCTGACAGCTGCCACACGGTCATGGTCGGAAACGTAAAGCCGAACCACAGGAAGCTCGTAAACGTAACCCGTGAGTCGCTTGTTGCAGGAATACAGGCATGCCAAGCAGGAAAAAGGGTTTCGGACATAGCAAAAGCGGTATACCACATCGCCCATGAAGAAAACGGATACGGAGTCGTCTACGATTACTGCGGACACGGAGTCGGACTTGACGTGCACGAGGATCCAAGCGTACCAAACTGTCCGAGCCGTGGCCCCAACCCACGCATACAGCCGGGAATGGTCATAGCCATCGAACCGATGATTAACGAGGGGACCGCAGACGTAATCACCGGAGACGAAAAAAGTGAATGGACAGTCAACACCGCCGACGGAAGCTGGAGCTGCCACGAAGAACACACGGTAGCAATCTTCCCCGACCACACCGAAATATTGACCGACCTTGACTACAACGGAAACTCCTGCATGAAGGGAGCGTCTTTCTAACCATCACACACAAAAATCCGTGCCGGAGACCGACAGTTTCTGACACGGAGATTTCAAGGGTAAAAAACTGGAGTTTTTCAAGATTCTATTATTACTGCTTCATCACAATGATTTTACAGCGGCTTCTATAACACTCGTTACATAATCATGACCTCCATCTTCCCCACCTTTTCGGGATGGATGATAAGCATCAATGAAAATTT
This sequence comes from Treponema sp., assembly GCA_017421145.1. Next base: position 870 of record JAFOTA010000120.1, on the reverse strand, counting down.
GTTTGTCTTTTTTATAGGCTTTTGCACACCATTTACCAGATGTTGCAGTATAGGTCGGTTCATTATCAATGCCTAAATCTTTTGCAAAAAATTTAAATGTATTTCCAAAAATAATGATATCAGGGCTATACAATCCGATTTGCTCGAACAAAATATCTTTCCATAAATCATAGCATGTAGTCAGATAAGAGTCGGAACTTATTTTTCCATTTGGCATTTTACTTATGTTTATATATGCCATTTTTTTCAATTCATCTGCCATTGCCGAATTGTTTTCTATATAATCTAATTCTTCCCAAGTTAAATTATTACGTATTGCGTAATTTATCTGTATCATCAACTTCCAGTTGTCTTGATTCATCCAGACATTGTTTTTGAAAAGTTCAGTAAGAGACCAGCCACCCCCTGCAGCAATTCCTTCAGCAGTCATATCATCCCAGGGTTCTTTTAATATCCACATGATTTTGGGATTTGATTTTAAATATCCCTCTATGTCGGAAACCCCGTCACAAATAGGTTCCAAAACAGGGTCGTCTTTTGACAATCCAAGTGCTTCAGCAGTATTTCTGATTTTGTCCTGCATCTCCTGTTGTTTCTTTTCTAAATCTTGTTCCGTCATTTCTGTTTCTCCATATAAATTATTTTCCACAAGGCTTTACCTTGATTTTCTGCGAAATATTCTCATGTTATGCGAATTGGAGTAATAATCGCCATACAACCCACCCGTTGTTCTATCTTCCCTTATACTCTGAATCTATACGCCACCATCCGCTGCCATAATAAGGACTGCTACCATACCAGAAACCGTTTTTGCTTGTGTCGCATCCAATACTTCTGCTTTTTTCCCAGCTGCTTCCCGTCCATGTCCCT
>JAFOTA010000119.1 GCA_017421145.1 Treponema sp. | reverse complement strand
GTGTCAATAATAGAGGAAAACAAATCAATGCTCGGCGGTAAGGGGCTTGCAAAAAAAGTGCGCGCCATGGTCGAGCAGATCGCATATTTCGATTATCTGATAGGAGAAAACCCGAAAAGCGAAAAGGCCGCAAGATTCAAGTACATGAACATAGAAAGCCTCATAAGGAGCATGGAGCAGTGGGAAAACAACCCCGACAACACCGACACGAGCCTCTACGCATACTTAAACCGCATAACCCTCCTCTCACGTGACGATTTGGACGACGGAGAAGCGGACAAAGGAAAAGTCAACCTGATGACGGTGCACGCAAGCAAGGGACTGGAATTCCCCGTGGTCTTCATTGCCGGAGCGGAAGAAGGACTCATGCCTCATGCAAGGGCGGTCGAAGAAGGCGGAGACGCTGCAGTTGAGGAAGAGCGCAGGCTCTTTTACGTTGCGGTCACAAGGGCAAGGGACAGGCTTTTGATTTCCTCATGCGTCAACAGAAGGAAGATGTCCGGTACAGTCGAGTGCCAGCCGAGCAGATTTTTGGACGAAATTCCCGAAAACCTGATTACATACCACGAGCCGCCGAAAGAAGTGAACGCAGATGAAGCACACGAGCTTCTGCAGAACATGCTCAAAAATCTTTCAAGACCGAGGGTACCGAAAATATGAAAAGACTCTGCGAATTTTTTTTGGCCTTATTCGCCGCAGGATTTATTTTTTCATCATGTGCAACGGCACCTGGAATAACAGGCGGAAACATAATAGCTCAGGAAACCCCGGATGATGAGGAAATCTTACCGGAAGCGGAAAAGAAAAATGAAGAGGAAACCGAAAGCAGGCATATTTTAAAATTCACCGGACGCGGAATCAAATGCGAACTTGAATCAATGGAGCTTGAAAACTGCATGGTTGTTGACGATCCTACTGCAAGCGCGGGAAAAGCAGTGAGATGGGGAAAAGGCTCAAGGGCATCGCTTGAAATGGAGCTCCCGGAAGGAACGTTCGAGATTCTTTTTTCACAGAAAGCATGGTATACGAACGGCTCCCATTTTTCAGCGGCAATCGGTGAAAAAAAATACGAGCTTTATCCAAGCGAACCTCCGCTCGGTAAATGGGAACTTACGCTAAGAAAACCAGCAGTATACAAAAACGACGCCCAGACCACAGTGACCGTGACAGTCGAATCGGGGGAAGGATTTCTGCTGGATTATTTCCAGATAGTCAGGATTTCCGAATAGCGGATTATTTTCCCAAATCGAGCATGCGGCGGTTGTAATCTTCAGGCGGCCTTTCTATTATGCTCCAGTCGAAGTCAAGCGGTCCGCCATGTACGGGGAACAATGGTTCCGGTGGATCTTTCCGCCTTGCATTGTCTTCCGCAACGATTTCTTCTATAGATTTGCTTCCGTCAGTGAGCGTAAGGTACGGTTCCCCGAACGCACATATTGTCGATGTCCGCACGGTATATGTGAATTCGTTTCCGTCATCATCAAGCGCATGCTTTTCTACAAGGACTGAATTGACTGTATACGGTTCAGGGAGCGAGCCTGATTTCTGAAGATTGCGGATCTCAGTCCTTCGTCCGAGCGTGCATGTGTAGTTTTTGTCACCTATCCAGACATGCTTTTTTACATAATAGGTTTCATCGCCGTCGATTATTGCCGCCCTGGCATTTCCGTCATATTCCATGTCGGTCGTCCAGTAGCGTATCGGATATACTGCGGAATCAGAAACATAATAAGAAAGCAGTTCCTTGCTGATTACCGGCGGAGATTCAAGTATGCCGTCCGCATTGCCGTAGTTCTGCCAGAATCCTGCCATGAAATTTTCGTTTTCCATGACCGTTCCGCTCAAAAGCGGGCTGACAGGAACAGAATCGGAATCTTCCGTCCTTATTGCGAATTTCAGATAAAGCTTTCCGCCTATAACCGCCACCGGGATATGATAGATCTGCCTTCCGCCGAAACGCTTTCCGACAAAATCCACCTGCATGTCCCATGCCCCGGAATTCTCGTTTTCCGCATAAAGCACGTCACCGTCATCCTGCACCACGGCATTGCCTGAACCCGCCGTAAAAAGCTGGTCGGTAATAGGCACGAAACGCACGTGTATTTCCTGGGCAGAGCTTGAAGTTGCTGTTGTGTTGTTGGTATCCCTCTGCACCGAGGCCGAATACTCAGGACTTTCAGCCGCCCTGTCATCATACCACTGGTAAAAAGTCCTCAGCACGATCTGTATGATTGATTCGTTTTCGGAAGTGACATATCCGGTATCAAAAACGACGTACCGGTTGTAATTCTCCCAGATGCCGCCAAGAAGAGCCGGAACAGGATTTTCACCGGTCTCCAGAGCTTCCTGGGAATACACAGGAGAAAGAGAAAGCATGAATATAAATGAAAGGGCACAAAGCCTAAAAAATTTCTTCATCTTCTGATTTTCGGAAGATTCGGATGATTTTATTAGGCTTGCACCCTTCATTGGACGCGGCATTAATTCCAGCCCAGATACTCTCCGTCAAGATAAAGGTTTACAGTGTCGGACCTGTACGTTATTTTCGAGTTTCTGTACGTATCATAACGCTTGTCCTTCGGCCAGTCAATGTTTACGGTCATGTTCTTTTTGTCAACCGTATATGTCGTATAGACCCAGCCTTCCTTTTCATCGGAAATGACTGCAACAGACGGAGACGTGAAGTATATTGAGTTCCATACGCCGTTATTATAATGCTTCTGACCCGGCATGATTTCGTGATGTGATCCAACGAGACCGTAAGGCATGGTGCTGTCAACTCCCGGCTTGAACGTCTTGCTGCACGTCACTATCTCCGAATACCAGCAGCGTACCGGGCTGTATGTGTTTTCTCCAGGAAGCGAATAAAGTACGAACGTGTCGGAATCTATGAATTCTATGAAACGTCCCCTTTCTTCGGACGACCATACATAATCCATGACAGACTCAGGCATTTCACCGTCCGGCGGCATGTTGTCATAATCGAACATGAATTTGACCGCCCTTCCCTTTACCGGCTGCTCTTCATATCCGTTGGCCTTGTTCCTTGCTCCTATGATGACTTTTTCCTCGGAATTGATGCGGTAGTAAAGAGGCACTCCGTCAATCAGAACCCTTCCGGAAGGCTTGAACTCATATGTATGCACGACCGAACTTTCATGGCCGTATGACTTGTATTTTACGCCCGTCTTGATCTGAGGAGGAAGATAGGATATGCAGATCCATTCGTCAGCGTAAACGCATCCATCCTTGTCGGGCACAGTGTTGCTTCCGCCGTCTGCATAGGGGTTCATCGGACGGCGCAGGGACAGAACGTCGTCTTTAATGTCAAAATACCTCCAGTCCCATGCAGTGTTCCAATACTCTTCCTCTTCTTCAGAAAGCTCTCTTTTTATCCTGAAGCATTTCTTTCCGACGTTGATTTCATATGGGATTTCAGAGCCGTTTCCATAAACCACGGTAGATGCCTTGAACTGGATGGAAGTGTCCATTGAATAGGAATAGAAAGTTTTTCCCACGAGAGGATTCGGATCCGGTGCCTTGTAGACTTTTGAAAGCTCTACGAAGAATGATATCGAAGAAGTTCCGTCATCTGCAGTAATTGCCGTTCCGTCATCTCCAAGGATTGAGAGCGAAATGTTTCCTGACTCGGTCACGCCTTCGAACAGAGCTTCATAGACCGGATAGTTTTTAACGTCCTTTCCGTTCTCCCTGACTTCAGCAAGCTTTGAGCCTGTCTTGTTCTCTTTCACCACGATGTCGTTCATAGAAAGCTTTTTCTTGAGGTCGCGCACTACGAATCTTACGGTAACGTCGGTGTCAGTCTTGGAATATTCAAGCGATTCCTTTTTGAGCGTCGG
>JAFOTA010000118.1 GCA_017421145.1 Treponema sp. | reverse complement strand
GTTGAAAGCGTCCAGAAGATTGATATAGCCGGGTCTGCCGTTCAAAACTGTGATCGGCAAATCAGCTCCGTTTTCCATAAAGACCCTTGCCGGTTTCTGGTTCGGGTTGCATCCGTATTTAAGTTGAAGTTCGTTCATGCCGCAATGATACTTGATATACGGACTTTTGGAAAGATGAAGCTAGTAATTTTCCATTCTTGAAAGCAGCGAATCAAGCTTGGTGCCGTAATCCGGGTCGGATGCCCATGTTTTTGTAAGGCCGAAAACAGTCTTTGCTTTTCCCCTGGGACGTACCCATTTGTAGCGCTTGTCTATGCACTCGTTTTTGAGCTGTACGTCATCTTCAGTGGCATAGGCGTGCAAGTGCTGTATGTGTGCCCTTATACCAAGCTCTTCTGTCTCAAAGATTTCACCCGGGTGATCCTGGTCGATTGATCCGAGTCCGCAGTAGTTGTGCATTTCGGGAGTGACAAGGCCACCGAAGCGCAGGAAACCGGTTTCAAGGCACATCTGTGCAAACGCGCAGTCGCTGTTGATTCCTTCTGTCTCCGCTTCTTCGATGTATTTTTTTGCCATCCTTTCAATCTGCTCTGAATCTGCCTCTGGATTTGAGTCCATGAAAAACGAAAGGAGCTGCCGGGAATTTTTTATCCCTTTGTCAGAAAGATTCCTTGAAATAGGTTCTTTCACCGCCTGCACGGATTTACAGCTCCATAAAACAAACGCAAGGCAGAAAAATGCCGCAAGAAAGACGATCTTCTTCATTATTTGATTGTCGTTCCCACGTATTCCCTTCCGTCAAGTATCGATCGGATGTTCGGAATGTTTTTTCCGCCTGCACAGATGACGGTCAGACCGAGTTCGCTTGCCTTTTTGCTTGCAATCGGATCGAACGGACAGTTTTTGCCCGGAACCCATTCATCGCCGACCATCTTGCGGAATTCTTCCCATGAAACAGTGTCCAAAGGCTTTGCATCAGGGTTTTTGCGCGGGTCATCGGTGAACACCTTTTCGATGTTTGAAAGGTTTACCACTGTGTCCGCATGGTATTTTTCTGCAAGGAGCACTGCATCGTTGTCGGTTGAAAATCCAGGTTTCCATCCTGCAGCAACAAGGACTTTGCCTTCAAATGTATCGGGTGCTTTTGTCGGATCAGTGATTACTTCGTTTTTGCAGAGCGGACCGAAACATGTCTTCAAAAGCTGTGCGTTCAGCCTTGTTGCCATTATGCCGATCCAGTCGCAGTAATAGTTCGTTTCGTCATCATCTTTGAAAAGGCAGTTCTTTTTTTGTGCGTCGTCAAATCTTGATGCCACGTCTTTGTATGCGTTCTGATATGCACGTGCAGGGCCGCCGCCACCAGCAACCAGAATCAGCCTTGTCTCACCGTTTCCTATGAGCCAGTCAGAAGCCATCTTCGAAAACTCTGCAAGGAACATTCCGTCCGGCTTGTCAGGTGCAATTATAGAGCCTCCTACGCTCAAAACCTTTGTTATCATAAAATCCTCCTGTGATTCTGCCTTAATAGCTGTATGCCCCGTAAATTCCAACGATAACGGGATCGTTCCAAAGGGAGCTGTAATCTGCTTCCGGCGTGCTGACTTCTTCCCAGATTGACTGGAGTGCGTAGCTGCGCGGTCGGAAAACAGTCTTTCCGTTTGAAAGCGATGTCTTGAGACGGTTCCATTTTCTGCTGAACGAGATGTGCTGTCCGTCAAGATTTCCGAAATAATATTCGCGCGGTGAATTGATTTCCGTGTATCCCTTGTAATTCAATCCAGCCGCAAGTGCCGTATCCACCGGGAACCATCCGTAGTGCTCGAAATAGATTTCAGACCACCAGTGGTTTCTTGCAGTGGAATTCGTTTCAACCAGTATGCCGCTTACAGGAAGTGCAGGAATACCGAGTGAACGGCAGAGAGCAGTGAATATGATTGCAAAATCGTATGCATCGCCCGTCTTTTTTTCTATCAGATCCAGCGGCGAGACGTCACCGGTGCGCGGAGTGTTCAGTATCTTGTAGTTGTCGAGCATGTAGTTGTAGACCAAAAGAGCCTGGGTGTACGGATTGGTGCTTTTTCCGACGATTGAATCCGCAAGCTTGACCAGATCTTCGTTGTCCGACGGTATGCATTCGTCAGGTGCCGTGTATATTGTGTTCAGGAGCCTGGTTGCATCCGTATAGCGCGTTATGCTTGAACCGTCTATGTTTGATTCCTGCATGAATGACGTGATTATGAAGTTGTGGTTGACTTTTATCCTGGTGCTGTCACCGCCTGTAAGCTGGATCGTGTGTATTACGTCATATGGATCGTCTTCGATGAGCGGAGCGGGGGAAACTTCGCTGAGGACTGATGCCGGTTGTGATACTGAAATGGCCGGGCGTGGTACATAGAGCGTGACTCCTGCATCTTTCTGGCTCCTGTTCTGTATGTCCGCATTGATTTGAAGGACATAGGTGCGGCAGTTCGTGAGCTTTTTTTGTCCTGCCGGGAATTTCACGTCGAAGCCCTGCTTGTATGAGTTTCCTTTGTCCGTTGAAACATAGAGCTGTCCGCTTGTTGCACCGTCAGGAACATGTACGCGTATTTCGCTGTCCGTCCAGTATTCGAAATCATAGTCGGTGTCGCTTGCCGATATGAATCCTGCGTTCAGCTTGTTTTCTTCCGGGACTTTTGAGACGCTTTCATCCCTGTTTGCCGTGAAATATACTGTGGAATTTCCGCGGAGATTTCCGAAGTTTGAGCCGAGTATGGAGATTGTGTCGCCTATGCGTGCGGTCGAAGGTGATATTGAGTCGATTACCGGAACCGAAACCCTGTAATCTGTCCTGACCGGAACCGGGATTGAATCTTTCCGTGCAAAAAACACAGGTTCTGATCTTCCTTCGGCTGTCTGGACCACTACAAGCCCGTCAACCGTGTTGGTCGGAATCATGAACTCAATCTGCGTGTTGTCCCAGTCCCGGTAGTTGCTTGCCGTGACCCTGGAGCCTGCTATTTCCACAAAGGAGCTTTCCCTTGTGCTTCCGAAATTTTTTCCCGTAATGACAACAATATCCCCCGTTGAACCTATTGGGGGATCTATTGTCGAGATGACCGGTTTACCGATTTTCTTGCGCCCTGACATCGATGTTGCCGCGGCGATAATTCCTACCACCGCCAGGAAAGTCGCTATTCTGACTGCAGGATAATTCCTGTACAGCGTTGCTATTGTTTTAAGGAGCTTCACTTTTATTCGCCCTGAGTATTAAGATAGACGCTCCCTAAAGAAAATTCAACCGTCGATTCGTCTTCATCGGCCGTCCAGGAAGATTCGGAGCTTCTTCCGGGTACAGGAGTGAATATGTCATAGCTTGCGAGCTGCTTTGCTGCGTCTGCCCGTCTGCCGGAATGCTTGTTCGGTTCCCTGTGGCGTGCTGCCGGATATGACACTGTTCCGAAATTTGAGTTGAATGTGTTAAGGAGCACTTCATTGTTTCCGACAAAGGTCTCGCCGCCGGAAAGAAGATTTGCTATTGATGATGATGATATCTCGCCGTCAACCTGCTTCACAAGAATTGATGCCGGTGAAACTATGTCCGAGTTTGCGACCGGAGTGAATGAAGCCGTGTTGAAGGAAGAAGACTGTTTGTTTGCTGAAAGCCTGACCGGTATAAAGACGACTGCAAGAGCCGCGACCGCCCCGATTGCTGCAGAAATGAAAGGCTTGGGCTTGAATTCCACCACGTTCGATCTCGTGTGCTTTGAGAACGAAAGCCTTGCCTGCAATCTTTCAAAGCTGTCTTCCATGTCTTTTTCGCTTAGCTCCATGGATTTTTTGTCCGCTTCGAAAATTGCCTTCAGCATTTTGAGGGATTCCAGCTGTTTCTTGCATTCCGGGCATGAATCCAAATGAGCTTTGTATTCTGCTTCGTAAGCTTCCGGAAGCTCTCCGTCCAAATAGACTGAGTGAATGTCTTTTTCAGGGCATGTAGACATCGCCTTCTCCTATCATCTTTGTTATTTGCTCGCGCGCACGGAATACACGGACTTTTACGTTTCCTTCAGTAATTCCGAGCGCCTCTCCAATTTCTTTATAGTTCAAGTCTCCGTATTCCCTGAGGACAAGGACTTCCCTCATTTTCGGCGGAAGCTTGTCGAGAATTTCCTTGACTTTTTCTATTGTTTCGGCTTTCAGAAGATCTACTTCACCGCCGTCAACATGCTGCCTTCCTTCATAAAGCACCTTGTGATATGCCTTTGCCTCACGTCCCTTGCGCTTGGCATAATTCAACGAGGCATTTTTCACGACACGTATCAGCCAGAATTTTGCGTCATCCATGGACGGGAAGACCATTGCCTTTTCGTTGGCCTTTATGTATGAGTCATGGACCAGATCTTCTGCGGCTTCTTCATCGTTTACTATTCTGTAAGACACTTTGAAAAGGAGCTGCATCGTAGCGTCGTACAGCTTCCTGAAATCTTCAGAATCAGCGCAACGGATTTCACCCGCCGCCTCTCTATTATTCATAACAGTGCATCCTCTTAATGGTTACAGTCTTTCATTATGAAACGGCTATTTCCTTGACCAGACCGGGCCGTTCGGTGTGTCCGTAACGATTATGCCGCGTGCGGAAAGCTCGTCACGGATTTTGTCGGCAAGGGCAAAGTCCTTTGATTTTTTTGCCTGCGTGCGTTTTGCCACAAGCTCATCTATTTCCTGAGCCTCTGCATCTCCTTCATGCGGATTCTGTCCGTTTTCAGGCGAAGAATCAAGCAGTTCCGCCGCAGATGATATGAGCTTGAGTCCGAGCACTGAATCCATGCGAGAAACTACGTCAAGTATTTCCTCTGGTTTCATTTCGGAATCTTTCACCGCTTTCTGTACGCAGCTCAGGGCAACCGGTGTGGAAAGGTCGTTTTCCAATGCAGCCTTGAAATCATCGAGGTATTTTTTTGCGGCTTCGGAAAGTCCTTCCGGGTTTGCAGCCTGATTTTTTTCATATTTTTTATCTGAAAGCTGTGCTACGGCATCTTTTCCGCCTGCTGCAGAAATCAGCTTGGAAATCCTCTGGAGAAGCGCCGTCCTTCCGTTTTTTGCACCGTCCATTGCATCCCATGAAAAATAGACCTGCTTGCGGTAGTGGCTTCCCAAAAGGAACATCCTGTAGTCAAGCGGATTGTAGCCCTTGTCGATCAATGACTGTAGCCGCAGGAAATTCCCGGATGACTTTGACATTTTTTCCGCTCCGTCGGATGATGCGTTCTTGTCTTTTGCGATGACGAGGAATTCGTTGTGGAGCCAGTAGTTGACCCATTTTTTTCCCGTTGCACCTTCGCTCTGGGCAATCTCGTTCGTGTGATGGATAGGAACATGGTCAATGCCGCCGGTGTGTATGTCGAAATGCTCGCCGAGATATTTCATGCTCATTGCGGAACATTCGATGTGCCATCCAGGATAGCCTCTTCCCCATGGACTGTCCCAAGTGAGCGCCTGGTCTTCGAATTTGCTTTTGGTGAACCAGAGTACGAAATCAGCAGGATTGCGCTTGTTTTCATCAATGACCACAACGTCCCTTTTTCCTGCTCCGGCCTTAAGCTCGTCAAGGTTCAGGCATGCAAGGTCTCCGTAGTGATCGTATGTGGTAATGTCGTAATACAGGTTTCCGCCTGCCATGTATGTGTGTCCGTTCGCTTCGATCCTTTTGATCAGCTCTATCATTTCCTGCACATGCTCGGTGGCTTTGCAGACTACGTCCGGGCGGATTATGTTGAGCGCATCCAGATCCTTGAAAAAAGCGTCAGTGTAAAAACGAGCCACTTCCATTACTGATTCATGGCGTTCCTTTGCGGTCTTGAGCATTTTGTCTTCACCGGCATCAGCGTCGCCCGTAAGATGTCCGATATCGGTTATGTTCATGACATGCTTTTTGTCATATCCGAGATAGGTCAGGGAACGGTCAAGCGTATCGAGAAAAACGTATGCCCTGAGGTTTCCTATGTGGGCATAGTTATAGACTGTCGGTCCGCATCCGTAGAATCCGACGAATCCCGGTGTGATCGGGACGAAATCCTGCATCGTGCGTCCCATTGTGTTATACAAGCGTAATCCCATAATAATCCTCCGCAAAATCCAGAGTTGGTGCCGTTGCCGGTGTTACCACTCGATTATTTTAAATGTTTGTGTATAATAAAATTGTTGCGCAGGAAAAAATTCCATAAAAGCGGCAAAATCTACAATTATACAAAGACGGATTTGAATATATGGCTTTAAGCATACGAGAAACAGGTGAAAATATCAAGAACTCATTACTCTTCAAAGGCTCCGTGGATTACGATGTGCCTATGAGCGGCTATACCACCATGAAAGTCGGCGGAAAGGCAGAGCTTGTGGTGCGCCCGGACGATCCGATTTCCCTTGCTGTTGCTGCGTCGGTGCTGAAAAAATCCGGCACTGACATTTTTGTGCTCGGCGGCGGAAGCAATACCGTGATAAGGGACGGAGGAATCAGCGGTGCGGTTATTTTGACGGAAGGCCTTGATGAGATAAAAATAGAGCCGGGAAAGGCTGAGCCGTGTGAGATTGAAGATTTTCCTGAGATAAAGGAATCCGTTTCCATAAATCTTACGGCAGGATCAGGAACCACCATAAAACGGCTGATGGAATGGTGCGCAAAATACGGAATCAGCGGAGTGGAAAGCTTTGCGGGGCTTCCAGGTACATTCGGCGGCGCTGTTTTCATGAACGCAAGGTGCTACGGAGTTGATTTTTCTTCAATCATACAGTCAGTTGAATACGTTGACCTTGACTGCCTCCCGGAAGATTTGGATCAGAAGGAATTCTACGAGCTTACTGAACTCGACGTGATAGACACATATACTTTTTCGGCGAACGACTGGGGCTATAAAAAATCTCCGTTCCAGGGAAAAAGGCGCATCATAACTTCGGTGACCATTTCGCTCAAGGGGCTTGATGTCTATGTATCCGGGAACGTTGGTGCAAGCCCTGCCGTCTGTGACTACATCGCAAGGAAAAACGCCCATTTTGAGGATGACAGGCGTGAAAAGGGTCAGTTCAAGGCTCCGAGCGCGGGAAGCGTGTTCAAGAACAACCATGAATACGGAAAGCCCAGCGGTCAGATAATCGATGAGCTTGGTCTCAAGGGCAATAAGATCGGCGGTGCTCAGGTGGCTCCTTGGCACGGGAATTTCATAATCAACATGGGAAATGCGAGCGCGGCGGACGTTGAAAAGCTCGTGAATTTCGTAAAAAAAGAAGTTGCCGAAAACACAGGTTTTGTTCTGGAGCCGGAGGTTATTTTCGTAGGCAATCCTGAATCTTCCGGATCTGATGCAGTTTGAGCAGGAATTTCAGGCTTTGGTCAAAAAATTTGGACTTTTTTGACTTTACGTTTGCAGATTGGCTTATGCAAATTCGGAATTCGTCCGATATTAAGCTTATAGTGTGCTATTTGCACAAAGAGGTATAAAGTGCTTCAGTTAGGTTTTGTAAATTTTAAGCCAAACACATACATGTTGGTTGAAGGAACCACCGGTATCGACAAGTTCTTCATCATTCAGAAAGGACAGGTCACTTCACAGCATACGACTCCTATTCCAGGCAGCGTTCCAGTCGTTCTGGGACCCGGCGATTTTGTCGGCGTTATCCCATGTATGTCAGGTCAGGCGCAGACGGAAAACGTAATCTGCCTTACAGAGGTGACTGCAATCATGGTAAAAAAGGAGCAGTACCCTGAGCTGATTATGCGCAACACGCCCGTCGCATTGAAGATTGTGCGTGCGTTCACCAAAGAAATGCGCAGTTTGAATGCAAGCCTCACTCAGTTGACGCTGAAGAAAAATACCGTAGAGGAAAACCCGGAAGAGCTTTTTACTGTCGGAAAATTCTATGAAAAAGAAGGAAAATTCGACATAGCCGTATATGCATATTATCAGTATATAAAGGCATGCAAGGAAGGCGCTCACGTTGAGGAGGCGAAAAAGCATTTCGTCATGCTCAAAAAACATGCGACCAAAGCGGCCTATTTTGAAACGAGCGAGGATCTGATACGCGAATATCCTGAGGACACGATGATTT
>JAFOTA010000117.1 GCA_017421145.1 Treponema sp. | reverse complement strand
GTGCATGGGCAACAACCATTTTTTTTATCTCAGGGCTTCGGCATGACAATAACAATGAACTTTTGCAACACATGAGTGGGACGTAGGCAAAAAGTAAGGAGGGAGCCCTTAAGGGAGGTTACCTTGCTTTTTGCCGTCAACTGGGACCCGCTCATGTGTTGCATTTATCAATAGATTTCATGCCGAAGACCTGTTTGCATGCCATCCACCGATTGTCCGCGGCTTATTTCCGTGATAGAATGTATCCATGAAACAGACGAAAGTTATTGCCGAAATCGGGACATCACACGGCGGTTCCCTTGAAAAGGCGTTCGCAATGATAGACGAAGCTTGCAATGCAGGCGCTCATATAGTGAAATTCCAGTGGGTCTATGCAGACGAAATCCTTCATCCTGATACCGGGTACGTAAAGCTTCCGGGCGGTGACGTGCGGCTCTACGACAGATTCAGGCAGCTTGAGGTAAGCCGTGATTTTTTTGCCGGCTGCTGCTCCTATGCGCATGAAAAAGGACTCATGTTTGCATGCTCTCCGTTCGGATTGAGGTCGCTTGAGGAGCTTGTGTCCATAAAACCTGATGCCATAAAGATTGCATCCCCTGAAGTGAACCACATACCTCTTTTAAAGGCATGCGCAGAATATTACGGTAAGATTCCCATAATTCTTTCCAGCGGCGTGTCAAAGCTCGGTGACATAGAAAAGGCCGTGGACATACTTACCGACGGCTCTGATAATCCGGGGGCATGGAATGAAGTGCTTCCTCCTTTGACGCTTCTTCACTGCATAACCTTTTATCCGGCTCCTGAAGAAGAATATAACGTCCGCTGCGTGGATACGTTGTCCAGGGTGTTCGGGCTTCCTTGCGGAATAAGCGACCATTCTCTTGATCCTGTCCTTGTCCCGTCATTGACCGTTGCCATGGGCGGTACAATGATAGAAAAGCACATAACGCTCAGCAAAAAGACGGACGGCCTTGATGATCCGGTTGCGCTTGAGGAAGAGCAGTTTGCCATGATGTGCCATGCCGTAAAGCAGTGCGATGCCGTTGCATGCCGATATGGAAGGGACGGAAAAGCTTCTGGAATTTCGGATTCAGAAATCAGCCGTGGTGGAATAGTTCCTTCTGCAAGGGATGAAATAATCAGGCAGATGTCGGAAACATACGGAAAAGAAAAAGTGGATGCCGTTCTTGGAAGCGGAGTCAAGAGGCTTGCAAAAATCGAACGCCAGAACTACGGACGCACCAACCGTTCCTTGCATTATCTAAGGAGCATGAAAGCAGGGGAAACTGTAGGTGAAAATGACATAGCCGTTCTTAGGACAGAAAAAATCCTCACGCCAGGCATTGCACCTGATTTTCTTGAATTGGTTACCGGCGGAATTCTTTCAAAGGACGTTCAGTCAGGATCCGGGGTTCTTTTCTCTGATTTTATCGCAGGGAAGTGACCCGGACCTTCGTTTGCTTGGTGCGGCGGAATCAGGCTTTTGGACTGTCCATGAGGAAGTGCTTTTCAAGTGCTGAATAAATTTCAGGGCAGTCTTTTTTCAGGTTCATCGGCCGGCCTGTGGAATCAAGAAAACAGTGCTCGGACGTTCCTGTGCAGAGAAGCGGTTTTTCAGTTCCTGCATGCCTCATTTCGTATGAAAAGCAGAGCCTTACGAACGAAAGGGAAGTCACCCTGGTCGTTATTTCGATTGTGTCGTCGAAGGTTGTGCTGTGCCTGTATCTGCAGCTCAGGTTGAGAACCGGGGATGATATTCCTGAATCTTCGAGCTTCCTGTAGTTCCATCCGATCTGGTCCAGAAAATCAACGCGTGCCTCTTCCATCCACCTGAGATAGTTCGAGTGGTGTGTCACGGCCATTTTGTCGGTTTCGTAATACTGGACTTTGTGAATATATTTTGTCATTTTTTCTCCCTTTTTTTCAGCCTGTACAGTGTAATGATATTTTTCCTTTTTCTCAATCCCCCGTGTTTTGTTGGTGCGGCAGCGGCAGTGCATGATGATTTACTTATTTTCCCAAAAGTGATAAATTTCTTCTATGAATGAAAATCTAGTTTTCCGGCAGAATAGAAAAGTGTCTTCTGCGTTCATCGACAGCCAGGTGAAAATGGGAATTTCACAGACGGTTCTTATGATTCAGGACAATCTTACGGAGCTTTTCGGGCTTATGAAATGTGACGGCGTTACTTACCGCGAAAAGTTCAACGTGTTCTGGGTGTTCACAAAAACAAAAGTTGATTTCATGCACAGACCCAAGTGGACCGACGAGATTTCGGTTACGACTTTCCCTGTCTCCAATACCGGGCTAAGGACGAACGTAAACACCGTCATAAAGGATGATTCCGGGAACGACATGATTTACGCGAACATGGAAGCCTGCGTTCTAAGCCTTGAAAACCACAGACCGGTCAGGCTCGGCACTTTGACTTACCCTGATTCTGATTTTCCGCCTCCTTGCTTTTCAAAGCCGTTTGAGAAATTTCCGTCAGATTTTTCCGAAGATGATTTTGTCTATGAGCAGGAAATCCGCAGCCAGAACATAGACATGTCCGGGCACATGAACAACAACGAATACATAAAATTCGCGCTCAATGTTTTTGACGGTGATTTTCTTCTGAGTCATGAAGTAAAGTCGCTTGAAGTGCATTACAACGGTGAGAGCCGGGAAAAGCAGAGCCTGAAAGTCTGGTCAAAAAAAATTGACGGTGCGTTTTATGTGATGATAAGCGAAAGCGGAAGAAATGTTTTTGAGATGAAGATAGATTTTTATGAATAGCAGCGGAAACAAAAAAAGAGTTTTTATGGAAGGCATCCGTGACGGAATACCGATCGGCATCGGATATTTTGCGGTCGCATTTTCGTTGGGCATCGTGGCAAAGAACGCGGGTCTTAATCCGTTCCAGGGGTTTATGGCCAGCGCCCTTAATCTTGCGTCGGCGGGGGAGTATGCGCTTTTCACTTCGATACAGGCCGGGGTGACTTATGCGGAAGTGGCTCTTGCAACGCTTGTCGTCAACGCACGTTATTTTTTGATG
>JAFOTA010000116.1 GCA_017421145.1 Treponema sp. | reverse complement strand
GTACTTTTAGCCATAAGCCCGGTAGTGCTTCTTATCCTCATTTGCATACTTGACAACAAGTTCCATTTTTTGCCGAAAGGTTCAGGAAGCTCGTCAGGAAGAAGCTCTTCAGGCAGCTACCGTTCATCGGGAAGGAGTTCAGGAGGAAGCTATCATTCAAGCAGCAGCTCACATCGTTCAGGAGGCGGCGGTCGCACAGGAGGCGGCGGAGCAAGCAGCAGCTGGTAGCTGCCGTGCAGCAGTTGGTAGCAGCCGGGCAGCAGTTGGTTGCCACATTTCAAACCTTCAAAAAAACTGTGCGTAAACTCACTGTTTTTCGGTGAGTAAAACTCACAGTTTTTCACTGTGTAAAACTCACTTTTTTTTCTTCATTTTTCTAATACAATTTCAATTTATTAAAAGGGAAAAAAAATGCGGCGGTCAAGCACAGTCATTACCGGCTGAGTTCAACCACCGCATCTGTCGTTACATAAAACTAATCCAATTCGATTCCACCGGTGTAGAGCGAATAGTAGCGTCCTTTTTTCGCCATTAGCTCATCGTGGTTTCCGCGCTCGATTATCGAACCTTTTTCAAGGACTATTATTTCATCGGCATTGCGGACAGTGCTCAGGCGGTGGGCAATCACGAAGACCGTCCTTCCTTCCATAAGGCTGTCCATTCCCTTTTCTATGAGTGACTCCGTGCGCGTGTCGATTGAAGATGTGGCTTCGTCAAGAATCAGTACCGGCGGATCAGCAACTGCGGCTCTGGCTATTGCAAGGAGCTGTCTCTGACCCTGGCTCAAATTTCCTCCGTCTCCGGTGATTACAGTGTCGTAGCCTTTTTCAAGATGGCGGATAAATGTGTCGGCGTTCGCAAGTTTGGCGGCTGCAAGAACCTGTGCCTCCGATGCCTCAAGGTTTCCGTATTTTATGTTGTCGCGGATCGTACCCGTGAAAAGATGAGTGTCCTGCAGAACCATTCCGAGAGAACGTCTCAGATCATCCTTTTTGATTTCCTTCAGAGGGATTCCGTCATAAGTGATGGTTCCCTTTCCGTCCTCTATGTCATAGAAGCGAGTCAGAAGATTGGTGATAGTCGTCTTTCCGCTTCCTGTAGAACCTACGAGCGCAATCTTTTCTCCCGGTTTTGCATGGAGCATTATATTGTGAAGCACTTCCTTTTCAGGGACATAGCTGAACGAATCAATCTTGAAATCAACGTCACCGCGGAGGCTTATCAGCATGTGCTCCTTGTCATCTGCATATGACGGAAGACCGCTATAATTCTTCGCAGAATCAAGATCCGTTGAAACGCGCCATGCCCATTCGCCCGTATTTGCAAAAGACTGCACCAGGAATTTGCGTCCGCCTTCATAAGCCGTGGATGCATTGACCAAAGTGGCTTTTCCCTCATCTTCTTCAGGGGTTTCATCGATCAGGCTGAAAATTCTTTCTGCACCCGCAAGTGCATTGAGCACTCCGTTCATCTGCTGGCTCATCATGGTGATCGGACGGCTGAAGCTTCTTGTGTACTGGAGGAAAGACGCTATGCTTCCGATGTCCAGATGTCCGCCTATTACACGGAAAGCACCGACAATCGCCGTGATCGCATACTGGACGTGGCTCAGGTTTCCCATAATCGGCATGAGTATATTCGCAAAAGTATTCGCACGGACGGCATTGCTCCTAAGGTCAGCATTGAGTCCGGCAAATTCTTCAATGGATTTGTTTTCATGATTGAATACTTTGACGACCCTCTGTCCGCTCATCCGCTCTTCGATGAATCCGTTGAGAGCGCCTATTGATTTCTGCTGCGCCCTGAATGCACCGGCAGATTTTTTTCCTATGACCGCTGCAAGGAACATGGAAAAAGCCATCGCAAGAAGAACGACAAGAGTGAGAAGAGGACTCAGCACGAGCATCATGACCAGAACGCCCGACACTGAGATTATGCTTGAAAAAAGCTGGGGAACGGTCTGGCTCATCATGTCGCGGAGAGTATCGATGTCATTCGTGTAGAGGGACATAAGGTTTCCGTGAGTCGTTGAATCAAAATATTTAAGCGGAAGCGTCTCCATCTTCGTAAAAAGATCCGTCCTGATCCTGTAAAGGGTATCCGTAGAAATATGGAGCATGATGCGCGAATTTACCCACGCCGTAAAAGCTCCGAATCCGTAGACTACGACCATAATCAGTATGATTTTTACGAACGGAAGGAAATCAAGCGCACTGAGGCTTCCTGATTCACCGAATCGTTTCGCAAGATCCACGAGAGTGTTTATGGCCGGCTTCAAAAAATAATCTCCGGCAACCTGAGCACCTGAACTGACAAGTACCGCCATAAAAACGAAGATCAAAAGCACCTTGTATTTTCCAAGATAGCTGATGAGCCTCCGCATGGTCTTTTTTGTATTCTTAGGCTTATCTGCACCTTTTTCTGGTCTAGGCATATTTTTCTCCATTAGAAAATCTCAGAGTCCGAAAGCGATTAATTCTTTGACTGCTGGGATTCATAGACTTCACGGTAGATTGCATTGTTTTCAAGCAGCTCAGCGTGAGTTCCGATTCCGTTTATCTTTCCGTTGTCAAGCACGATTATCTTGTCCGCATCCTGAACCGAGTTAATCCTCTGCGCGATGATTATCTTCGTGGTTTCCGGCAAAGTTGATCTCAAAGCAGACCTTATGCGTGCATCCGTAGCAGTATCAACGGCAGAAGTGCTGTCATCAAGAATGAGGATCTTGGGCTTTTTCAAAAGTGCGCGTGCAATGCAAAGACGCTGTTTCTGTCCGCCTGAAAGATTCACTCCTCCCTGCCCCAAGTCGGTTTCAAATCCTTTGGGGAAAGAAGACACGAACTCATATGCATCGCTGGCCTTGCATGCGGCAATCATCTCTTCATCACCGGCATTTTCGTCGCCCCAGAGCAGGTTTTCTTTTATGGTTCCTGAAAAAAGCACGTTCTTCTGCAAAACCATGGCAACTCCGTCACGCAAAGCCTTGAGGTCATACTTACGCACGTCGATTCCACCAACGCTCACAGAACCTGAAAGAACGTCATAAAGGCGCGGGATCAGCGAAACCATCGTAGTTTTTGAAGAGCCTGTTCCTCCGATAATACCGATCATCTCTCCGCTTTCAATATGCAGGTTCACGTCAGAAAGCACGCAGTTGCCGGGATCCTTAAGGTAGCTGAACGACACGTTCTTGAAATCTATGCTGCCGTTGGGAACGCGGTCAAAGCTTCCGTGAACCACCTTGTCATCCTGATTTACGAAAACTTTCTCCTCAGGATTCTTGATTTCGGGAACCTCGTCCAAAACTTCTATGACACGGGAAACGCTCGCACGCGAAAGCACAAGCATTATGAAAATCATCGAGAGCATCATCAGGGACATGAGGATCTGACCGATGTAGGTTATGAAGCTTATAAGCTCTCCGGTTTTCATGTCGCCCACGGCAATCATCTTTCCGCCGAACCAAAGGGCAGCGATTATGCATGAATAAATGACCACTTCCATGAGCGGAAGATTCAATATGACCAGCTTTTCCGCAGCAACCTGGGCTTTGCGCACAGATTCAGCAGATTCCTTGAATTTTTTGTTTTCATAGTCGCTTCGGACAAAGCTTTTTACCACCCTGATTGCGTTGAGGTTTTCCTGCACGGTGTTGTTCAGGCTGTCATAGCGCTTCATCATGAGCGTGAACCTTGGATATGCCTTTGTCGCAATAAGAACGAGGCAGAGGGCAAGGAAAGGTATGGCTATGAAAAATATCGTTGCAAGGCGCAGGTTTATCATGCACGCCATCACAGTGCCCGACACAAGCATGAACGGAGCGCGGAAACACATGCGGACTATCATCTGGTATGTGTTCTGCAGGTTCGTTATGTCGGTAGTAAGGCGCGTGACCAAGGACGACGTGGAAAAATGGTCTATGTTTCCGAACGAAAATGTCTGGATCTTGCCGAAAACCTTGCGTCTGAGGTTGTGTGAAAATCCTGTTGCTCCCTGGGCGGAAAAGATTCCTCCCAAGGCTCCGAAACCAAGTGACACGCAAGCAAGCCCAACCATGAGAAGCCCCATCCTGGCGACGTATGAAATGTTCTTGTCGGCAATGCCGGTGTCGATGATCTTAGCCATAATAAGGGGAATCACCGTTTCCATGGCGACTTCACCTATCATCGAAACAGGGCTTAATATGGAAAAAAGCTTGTATTTTTTTTCCAGCCCGGAAAGTAATTTTGATACAGTAGACATTTTTTCAGTATAGCCTAAAGAAAAGAGGCTGACAATAAAAATCTTGTTATCAATAAGCTTATGCTAACCCAAAATTTCCCCTTAGAAAGCCGGATTTTCCATAAAAAAACAAAAAAATTGCTAAAGTCCCCGAAATCCGCTCCGAAAATAAAATTGATAGGAATCATTTCCAACGGACGGGTCATACGACATCCAGACGGCCGTTGAAAAAAGATTTGGAATCCACGGGAACCAAGCTGAGTCTTGGTTCTTTTTTTTTACAATAATACAATCATGAACTTTTTTCGCCTCTTTCCTTATAAATCACCTTAAAAATCCCGATAAACACCATAGGGATTTTTTTTGTACAGGAAAGCCCCTTTTTTTGATTTCAGGTTCACATGCAGCTTGATTTTTTGTACAATTTAGGGAAACAATGAATAATCCGAAGGCGGATTATTCATTGTTAACCATAAAATTAGGTGTCAGGGAACTGAATTTTCCAACGGCACCAATCCATCTGAGGGAACGTCATTGCTCCGGTTCAGGATGATTCACTGTTTCCTTGGAAATTCAATAAAGAGGGATTAAATTATGGAAACATACAGCGTCGGAGATTTGAAAGCAAACGGTGAATATTCTTCCGATCTTAAGATTGACGACAAATTCATTCTGTGCCCTGCAAACTGCCCTCTTACGCAGGAAACGATAAAGGCTCTGCTGGTTTGGAATTTCAAGACGGTAATATCAGAAGGAAGGGCCGTTCAAAAACCTATCGCTCCGGAAGTAAACGAAGAGACGAAAAAAGCGATTGCAGAAAAGACCGAAGAAGTAATAATCATCGATGACAAGGACGACATACAGGAAAAGTCCGATTCCATAAATCAGGAAATTGCGCCGGACATAAAGGCAGCCCTTGAAAAAGCCGAGGAAAAAAAGAAATCCCTGGCAAACGACATAGAGCACATGGAACTGGTTCAGGAAGTCTACGATGCTTTCCTGAAATACATAAACCATATATACACTTTCTATGCCACCCACAAGGAATTCAACAAAAACGAGATTTCCTGCACCGTCAGCGCAATGTGCGATTTCATCAAGGAACACAGGAGATATATCCTCAGGATCACGCCGAACACTGAGACATTCACGAAGAATTTCCTTGTGTACCACAGCATGAGGTCAATGGTGATTGCGGTCGCCATCGGATTGCAGCTGAAAATGGATCATTCGAAAATCGTAGAGCTTGGAGTTGCCTCCATACTTCATGAAATCGGGATGATCAAAATATCACCCCAGCTCTACATCAACAACAGGCCTCTGACAATTGCGGAAAAGAACCAGATTCTCACTCACCCGCTTTTGAGCTACAACATACTTTCAGACTACAAATTTTCGCAGCCAATACTTCTGGGAGTCCTTGACCACCATGAACGGGAAAACGGTTCCGGTTATCCAAGGCACAGGAGAGGAGCCGAAATATCTTTCTATGCAAAAATAATTGCCGTGGCATGTTCTTTTGAGGCAATAACCGCACCAAGGAAATTCAAGGAAGCGCGTTCCCTGTATGACGCGATGATTGAAATGATGAAGAACGAGCATCACATATACGATGACACAGTTCTTAAGGCACTGCTTTTCAGTCTTTCGCTCTATCCGATCGGCGCATACGTATATCTTGCAAACGGACAGATTGCGCAGGTGGTCGATGTTTCACCGCAGAATCCGGCAAACCCTATCGTCCAGCTTCTTACGGAAAAGGACAACCACGGAAACGCAAGGCAGGTTCAGACGGACAACCTGAACAACAAGATTGTCCGCGTACTCGACAAAGCAGAATCAAACGACGTTCTTTCCGCGCTCAAAAAAGCAATGGCACAGAAAGCCACCGCAAAAAAAGCCGCACAGCAACAGCAGCAGTAAAAATCTACTCGAACAAAGCCCTCTGCTCAGCAATGTCCGAAAGGAACTGCTCATCAATGCGCGGGGGGTGATTGTTCAGGTAGATTATGTTGTCAAGCTCCTCCAAATCCTGCACGCCCCAGACCGGGGAAACGCTTTCATACTGAAGGAAAAATCCAAGGGCAAGAGCCGCACTGGTTATAAGACCCTTGCACATCGGCTGCGACGCAATGCACCCTACCTGACGTTCCGCACAAAGCTTGACCACATCTTCCGTAACCTTGTTCGTGAGCATGTTGAACGGAAACTGAACCACGTCATAAAGCCCGGTCAAAACGGCTTCGCGCGCAAGGTCACAGTCTTCGGTAGCAAACCCGGTGAATTTTATAAGCCCCTGATCCTTGCAACGGACAAGCTCATTATAAAGCCTGTCCGGAGATTTGTCGGTCGGAACCTGATTCAAACCGTCAAGCATATAGATGTCAATCCAGCCCGTATCAAGATTAAGAAGGCTTTCGTCAAGATCGCACCTAAGGTCAGAAACGCACTGTGCATCCGATTTTGAGGAGATGACGACATTTTCCCTGATTCCGCTCAAGGCAGCACCGAGACGCTTTTCGCACAAAGGCTTTGTATGCGAGACATCAAAAAGATTCATCCCCGCAATATACGCCTTTCTGACCATGGCATAAACCTGCTGTTCGGCACTGTCTCCCAAGCTCTGAATCTTCGGGCAGTCAAGGCTCATGGCTCCGAACGCCGTCCGGCTGACCAAAAGCCCGGTTCTGCCCAATGCCAAAAAATCCATAGAATCCCGGCCTTATTTCTTTTCGACAGGCTTGTAGTTGCGGATTGCGTTGTGGATGAATCCGGAAAGCTCAGAAAGCTTGACCCTCTCCTGCTCCATCGAGTCACGGAAGCGGACTGTAACGGTGTCAAAATTCGGGCTGCCCTTTGTGATTGTGTCGTAGTCAACCGTCACGCAGAAAGGAGTACCAATCTCATCCTGACGGCGGTATCTTTTTCCGACCGTTCCGCTCTGGTCATAGTCGGTCACATATTCATGCTTGAGTTCCGCACGGATTTCCTGAGCCTTTTCAGCAAGACCGTCTTTCTTCATAAGCGGAAGAACTG
>JAFOTA010000115.1 GCA_017421145.1 Treponema sp. | reverse complement strand
TTTCTTGCTGTCTCCAAATCTGTGTCACCCGTGATTATGAAGGAGTAGAGCGATGCGTCGAGGAATTCCGTGTATGCCTGGTTTATCGATGTGATCGTCGTTCCTGAAAGAATCTTTGCGTCCTGATCATATATTCTTTCATAGATGCTGCCCCTGTAAAGGTATTTTAGCGTGTCGTATTCCATCTGATTGTCAAGGATCATCATCTTTGAATTCCACTGCGAAGCCTGCTCGTTCACAAGCCTGTCTGCGTTCGATGCTGAAATGTCCCCGTAGACAAGTGCGTTTATCATTGCGGTCATCACGCTTGAAAAATCAGTCTTTACGCATTCCACCGTGACATATGAAACCGTCTGCCCGGTCTTTGCCTTTATGTCCGTTTCCCCTGCAATCTGTCCGCTTGCTTTCATTGCGGTAAATCCGTCCTGAAGATTTCTTGCATATGCGTTTACAAGGACTGTCCTGAGCAGATTCTGGTTTTTCGGTGACGCAGCTTCTCCTCCTGAAATTGCAAGGGATATTGCGACCGTCTGTGTGTTCGGTGACTGTTTTACGAGCAGTGGAATGCCGTTGTCAAGCACTGTGTCGCTGAACTGTATGCTGTTCTGATAATAGAAATTCGCGGCAGGTGAAAGTGTTTCTTTGTCTTCTCCACCAAGCTCTATGGATTCTTTTTTTATTTTTGCGTCCTTTTCGTTTTTAAGTGCCTGGGCCACTGCAATTTCGTTGTGGTACCACGAACCGCTGCTTTTAGTGACCATCTCATATCCGTTTCTGTCGAACGATGCCTTGCATGATTTGTATATGTCCGGGTGAATCAGCACGAACACGAAAGGATCTTCGTTTTTCACTGTGTTGTAAATGGATTCTTCGTCAACGGATTCCACTGAAGACGGCAGGGTAAGGAATCTCTGGTAATAGTTTCCGTCTTTCAGCGTTGAGTCCATTGCCCACCAGTCCGCTATGAGCTGCATTGCACCTACTGAATTCCCGATTTTTTTCATGTAGTTCGCCGCAGTTGATTTTTGTGCCGTAAGGAAATTCGCACGTGAAAGTTCGGCCGCTTTCTTTGCAGTTTCAATGAAAGATTCCGCCTGATTTGCCGGGGTTATCCTCTTGTTGGGTTTTTGTATGCTTTCATCCGTGACGAATGAATATGGTTCTTCCATGAGCGCCTGAAGCATGAGCCTTGATGATTTTCCGCGCTGTATCGATGCAGAGGCAAGGTAATCCCTTGAGCGCACCGACACTTCCGGGTTTTCGAGCATGAGTGACTTGTACGGTGAAAGCACTGAGTTGAAAGAGCTGTTCAGTATGTCTGCCTGTGCCGTCGAAAGGCTTGTGAATTCAACGACGATCTGCGTGAGTTCTTTTGAAAAATCCTTGTCCACCAGCACGAATTTTCTCTGTGTAGGTATCTGATTTTTTTTGAATGCATCGCTTGTCCTGTCAACGTCTGATTTTCCGGTCCATTTTCCGAAATATTTAAGTGCCGTTCCGTATGCTTTTTCGGGCGTTATGTTTCCAGTGACAAAAAGCGCGCAGTTGTCGGGAGCATACCAGCGCAGCGAAATGTCGTTCAGTATTGTGCGTATTTCCGCCGCCTTGTATCCAGAAAAAAGAGCGGGGTAGATTCCCGATTCCGTTTTCCATGGCGCGTCCGCATATATTTTGGAATCTATGGTTCCGTTTATAAAACCTGTGGATCCTGATGCATATTCTTCTGATTCTTTTTTCATCGCCGCATACTGATTCATTACGGTCTTTTCATCGAACGAAGGATTCTGTGCGCAGTAAGCGAAATCCTTGACCAGATTTTCAAAAGCTCCGTCGGTAACGTCTGCGGTGAATGTCGAGCTGTCTGCATTGCATGAAGAAGTCAAGGCCACAGTTGAAAAAGGCTCTGCACCGGACTTTCTTTTTGTCGTTGAAAAAAGGCGCGTATAAAGCGGAAAAAATCCTGCCGTTGAGGGGGTCTGCGAAGAGTATCCTGCCTTGCACAAAAATTCCGCATGGATCATTGCAGATGAAGGATCTTCCTTTACGAAAACAGTGAATCCGTTTGCCATCGTCATTATGCTGACTTTTCCTGTTTCGTTTTCCAGTACATAATTCGTCTGGGCGTGAACCATGGAAATCTGCACGAACAAAACTGATAGAACTACGCGCTTAAAAAATTTCATATTTCGATTGTACCACAATTGCCGTCAAAAACAAACCCCGCGGTTAGGAGTCCGCAGGGCCTGCAAAAAGGAGTTTTCTATGAAGTTTGCCGCCAAAACTTGCCGGCAAAAACAAAAAAGTGTTTCTTGTTCTGTGCTTCTATAAACATAACTTTTTCATGAAGAAAAGGTTACAGGATTACAGAAGTTTTTTTTTAGTTCTGAAGCTTGTAGCGTCCGGTGCTGACAGTGTGGCCGTCTGAATAAATGTCGAACCAGATTTCAGTTTTTCCTACCGTGTTGAGTGCTTCGTAGAAATCCTGCACTGAAGAAATCTTCTTGTCGTTTACCGCGGTGATTATGTCGCCTTTCTGGAGCCTGAGGGAAGCAGCCGGTGTCTTTGCCTGAAGGCTTGAAACCACTACGCCCTTGATCTTGTCATCAATCTTCATTTCCTTGCGGATTTCATCGGTAAGGGGTGACGCAATGAATCCCGGCCAGAGCTTTCCGTTGTCCGATGCGATGTCATTGTTCCTTTCGTCCATCTTTACGCTGAGGTCAATCTTGTTGTTTCCGCGCTGCACTGTGATTGTCGCTGTCTTTCCTGACTGTATGCTTCCCACTTCGCGCACGAGCTGGCTTGAATCTTTCATGGCCTTTCCGTTGAGTGCTACTATGAAATCACCAGCCTGCATTCCGCCTTTCATTGCCGGGCTGTCGATGAACACTTCTGCAACGAGTGCTCCGTTGGTGTTTTTTCCGATACCAAGCTCTTCCTTGTAGTCCTGGTCCACGTCAAGCAGGCTTACGCCGAGCCATCCGTATGAAACCTTTCCGTCGCTTAT
Organism: Treponema sp.; assembly: GCA_017421145.1. The sequence goes on along the minus strand of JAFOTA010000115.1, from coordinate 10,094 downwards.
GAACTGGTCGATTGCAGTCTTGATGTTGTTGATCGGGATGGAGAATCCGAGACCCTGGCTTCCACCTGAAGATGAGGCTATCCATGTGTTGATTCCGATTATCTCACCGTAGATGTTCACGAGAGGACCGCCTGAGTTTCCCTGGTTGATTGCAGCGTCTGTCTGGATAAAGTCCGAGATTGATCCGATTCCGCCGCCGTCACGTCCTGTCGCTGAAACGATGCCCTGTGTTACTGACGCAAAATATCCGAGCGGGCTTCCGAGCGCAAGAACTATGTCTCCCTGCTGCACTGAATCGCTGTCACCGAGCTTTGCAACCGTTATGTCATTGTCGTCCGTCTTGAATGAGACCAATGCGATGTCAATCCTCTCGTCGCTTCCGACCAAAGTGCCTGTGAATTCCCTTTCGTCATTCAGCTTGATTTTGATTTTTGTTGAATTTTCGGTTACGTGGTTGTTCGTGAGTACGTACACGGTGTTCCCTGTCTTCCTTACTATTACGCCGGAACCAAGGGCCGATGATTCATATTCCCTTTCGTCCTCGTCATCATCCGGCATTCCGAAGAAAAACGGAAGATCCTTGAAAGGATTGTATGACTGTGATTTTGTCTTGGTCGTAACGTCGACTTCAACGACCGCCGGAAGAACCGAGCTGCTTATCGAGCGGAAAGTAGTCTGAAGCGCCTGAACGACAGAAAGTGAGTCGCCCGGTATTGAAACCTGATTTTCGGGGTTCTGCGTGGTTGACTGTGCGAACGCAACGTTTGCCGAACCTCTGCTGAATCTGCATGACAGAGCGACTATTCCGAATGAAAGAGCCGCAACAGCCAGTACGCCGGTTATGGTTTTTGCTATTTTTTTCATGGTTGAACCTCCAAATAGTTAAGTCCGTTATTCAAGGGCCGATATTCTCAAGCCTCGTTGAAAGTATAATGAATTTTTTTACGTTCGTGTTACATTTTAAGCAAGAAATTATTGTTATAGTCTTAAATGTCCGGTTATTTCCGGTTTTTTACGTGAGTATCCTGTAGTCCGGGGAATCTTCGCCTTCGAAAACCCTTACCTTGCATGGTTCCATTGTCACTCCGTCGCAGAATGCAGGAATGTCCGATGCAAAAGGTGAAAGAAGGTCGTCTGGATTGTATGAGGTTTCCACAGTGCTCTCTTCTCCTTCCGCCGCAACCCTGCTGAAAGCACCGTTGAGCCTGACTATGTCGCTTACTGCATCATAGAGCATCATCCTGCGCTTTTCCTCAAGCTTTTCCTTAATGAACACGAGCTGCATCTTTTCAATGTCCGCATGATCCGCTTCATCCGGGGAAAAACCTGTCTTTTTCGAGCAGTTGTTGCAGATCTGCCATTCACCGAAATCTGCAAAAAAAGCGGAAGGTGAAATTTTAAGCGCCTTGACAAGCGAATTGAACCATGGAACCGCACGGCCTGCTGAATAGAAAGTTTTGCACGCGAATGCAATGGAAGCCGAAAAATCAATGTCCTTTGAAGAGTAGATTCCGCTCGGCTTTGCTTTGACCGTGCTGTCCTCAAGCTGGGAAAAATCTATGTGGTTCGGGTAAAGCGAAACTGCAAAATCAAGCCTGTCCTTGAATGACTTGAAGCTGTCGCCTTTTTTCATGCCGTATTCAAGGTCGAATCCGAAGACAATGTTCGATCGGTTCAGCATGTCCGCCTTTGATGAATAGAGCTTTTTGTCCAAAAGCAGGGCATCGCCTTTTTCAGTCCCTACAAGCGGTATTTCAAGCGAACAGTAGATTTTTTCAAGCTCTCCTATAATGTTCCTGTCCAGTGCGGATGCTTCTGTTTTCAGGCTCACGAAAAGAGAAGGGGCATCTTTTTGAATCTGGCGGCAAAGGTTCAGGAGTGCGTTTTTGTCTCCGGAAATCTTTTTGTCATGCACGGAAAGCTCCGTTATCCCCCTTTTTTCAAAGGTAGGAAGCTCCTTGAGTATTGAAGAAAGTTCCATGCTGATTTGTGTCGGATTCGGTTCCATGATATGCCCCTCCTGCATCTCCGTGATTAAAGAAGCGGTACGCCTGAGTTCCTGCACTTGTAGATCATGTCGTCCGGCCAGATGCTTACCTGTACTTCACCGATGTGGCACTTGCGGAGAAGGTACATGCAGAGCCTTGACTGTCCGATTCCGCCTCCCAATGTCTGTGCAAGCTCTCCTGCAATCAGCTTTTTGTGGAAAGGAAGATCCTTGCGTTCCGTGCATCCGCGCTCTGAAAGCTGTTCAATGACGCTTGAAGGTGAAACTCTCACTCCCATTGAAGAAAGCTCAAGCGCATTGTTCAGAACCGGGTTCCAGACCATGAGATCTCCGTTGAGTCCCCTGCGTCCGTCTTCGTTCATTGTAATCCAGTCATCGTAGTCAGGTGCGCGTCCGTCCCATATGGTGCCGTCAGGAAGCTTTCCTCCGATTCCGATTATGAATACCACGCCGTATTTTTTGCATGCCTCGTATTCCCTTTCTTTCGGTGTCTTGTCCGGGAATTCCTTCTGAAGGTCATCCGCATAAAGGAAAGTGATGGATTCCGGGAGCACCGGCTTTATTTCCGGGTAGCGGTCATAGATGAAGAATTCTGCCCTTTTCAAAGTGCGGAAAAGTTTTTCGACCACGCCCTTGAGATATGATACAGTGCGGTTTTCAGGCTTGATGGCCATTTCCCAGTCCCACTGGTCAACGTAAAGCGAATGTATGTTGTCAAGCTCTTCGTCCGCGCGGATTGCGTTCATGTCGGTGTAGATTCCGAAACCTGGCTTGAGCCCCATTTCGCTTACCTTGAGGCGCTTCCATTTTGCAAGCGAATGTACGATTTCCATGTTCTGTTCGCCCATGTCCTTTACCGGGAATTTTACGGGACGCTCAACCCCGTTCAGGTCATCGTTGATTCCTGTGCCTGACTTGACGAAAAGCGGAGCGGTGACACGCGTAAGGTTAAGCTCGGTTGAAAGCGAAGTCTGGAAAAAATTCTTCAGCATGACGATTGCCGTTTCGGTTTCCTTTTCGCTGAGTATTGCCTTGTAATCTGACGGTATGTCCAGTTTTGACATTTTATTCTCCTGTTCTATATGTGTTTTTTTAATTAAGAAAAAGTCCTTATGAATTTCATGAAGGCTTCTTTTCCTTCCGGCGTGCGCTTGTAGACACCGGCATCTTCAAGTACCTTTACGAAAACCTGACCGATTTCTTCTTTCAATATTGAGCCGACGTTTTCCCTGGTGATTTTCGGGTGCCTCGGTATGAACTCCTGTACCCACTGGTAGTGCTTTCCAAGGTCTGGATCCATTGAAAAATTCTTTCTCTGCACGAGAGCCGTTCCCAGATCTGAAATCTCTTTTTTAAGCCTGGCCGGGAGCACTGCAAGACCCATCACTTCGATAAGACCGATGTTCTCCTTTTTGATGTGATGGAGATGTGCATGAGGATGGAAAACACCGAGCGGATGTTCTTCAGTGGTTATGTTGTTCCTGAGCACAAGGTCAAGCTCATAGTTTCCGTTGTGCATTCTTGCAATCGGAGTGATAGTGTTGTGGTCTTCGTTGTCCGTGCGTGAGTATATGAATGCGCTTTCATCCGTGTAGATTTTCCAGTTGCGGAGTATTTTGTCGGCAAGGTCGATTATTTTTTCAGACGAAGCCGAGTTCAGCCTGATTACGCTCATCGGCCATTTGAGGATTCCGCAGCTTATGTCTTCATATCCCCTGACCGTAAAATGAGTTTCTATCGGTGCGCGGGCCATCGGGAATTCATAGCATCCGCCCTGATAATGGTTGTGCGAAAGGATGGAGCCTCCGACAATCGGAAGATCGGCATTGCTTCCTATGGTGTAGTGCGGGAAAAGCTTTACGAAATCAAAAAGATTCATGAAAGCTTCCCTGTTGATCTGCATTGGTGAATGGGTGTTGCTGAAAACTATGCAGTGCTCGTTGTAATATCCATATGGCGAATACTGAAGGCCCCATTCCTTTCCGGTCAGCCTGAGAGGTATGATCCTATGGTTCTGCCTTGCCGCATGATTGAGCCTTCCTGCATAACCCACGTTTTCCTTGCACAAAAGACATGCCGGGTATCCTGATGACGGTGCGTTCCTTGCAGCTGCAATTGCCTTAGGGTCTTTTTCCGGCTTTGAAAGATTGATAGTTATGTCCATGTCGCCGTATTCGGTGTGCGCCTTCCATTTAACGTCCTTGCACAACCTGTAGCGCCTGATGTAATCCGTGTCCTGGCTGAATTTGTAGTACCAGTCCGTAGCCTTTTTCGGAGATTCCTTGTACATTTCCATGAACTTCCGCTGGATTTCGGACGGGCGTGCTACAAGGCATCCCATTATTTTAGTGTCAAAAAGATCCCTGCTGATTATTCCGTTGTCTTCATAGAGACCTGCGCTTGCGGCGTAATCCAAAAGACCTGCAAGAATCTGTTCTAGATCTTCGGGCTTTACGTTCGGAACGTCCTCTGCCTGATCGGAATTTTCAAAACCATCGAGCTTAAAAAGTTCAAGGAGCCTGTTCTTCGTGTAGATGATGTCGTCTTCCTGAATGAGGGAAGTGGCGAGTGCGTAGCCTGTAAGGGCATTGATGTTTTCATAAACGGTCATGTTTTTTATAATAATTTGAAAGATTTCTTATGTCAATTGAAACGCCCCCGGTATATTGGTTCCTTGACTAAAATGCATAAATATACATAATTTAGGTAATTTGATGAGAGGATTGTATTTTGAAAGAAAGATTGAACCGGCTTAAGACCGTCCGCAGGCTTATAAAAAATCACCGCATTGAAAGTCAGGAAGAGCTTCTTGGATTTTTGCAGAAAGAAGGTTTTGAGGTGACCCAGGCAACGCTCTCAAGGGATCTCAAGCTTCTGAAGGTGGGGAAGGTGAGCGACGGGCATTCCGGCTATGTATACACGGTTCCGGATGATGATGAGCGTCAGGAAAGCGAGGCTCTTTATGTCCAGGATTTCATGCGCGGATATGTGAGCATAGATTTCAGCGGAAACATAGTGGTGATAAAAACGTTCGGCGGTCATGCTGATTCCGTTTCAAATGCGCTCGATGCACTCAATATGGAAGAAATACTCGGTACCGTTGCCGGGGACAACTGTATTTTTGCCTGCCTCAAGGAAGGTGTGTCAGGACATCAGTTTTTGAAAGCACTGAAAAAAAGAATCCCGGATCTGGAAGAGGATTGATCATCTGCCGTTTAAAAAAATGGAGCCGCCCGTAAAACAGCTTGAAGATTTGCCTCAAGCGGATGTTTACGGACAGCCTGGTGTAGATTTTCCGTGTTTTTTTTAAGCCGGAATCCTATTGCCTTGAATATTTTTCAAGTACAGGCTTCAGGATTTCAAGTCCCCGGTCGATTTCTTTTTTGCTTATATTCAGCGGTGGTACGAAGCGCAGTGTGTTTGTTCCTGCCGTGCTGAACAAAAGTCCCTTTTCAAGACATGACTTTTCGATTGCCACAGGATCTTTGTCAACCTGTACGCCGATCATGAGTCCGAGACCCCTTATGTCCTGGATTATAGGAATGTTCCAGCTCTTTATAACGGATCGGATGTATTCGCCTTTGCTGGTTACTTTTGCGAGGAAGTCCGGGCTTTTGAGCGTTTTGAGCACGACCCTTGCCGCCGCACATGCAAGAGGATTTCCTCCGAACGTTGACTGATGGTCTCCTGCTTTGAAAACTCCGTTTGCTTTTCCCCTGAACAAAATTGCTCCCATAGGAACTCCGCCTGCAATTCCTTTTGCAAGTGAAACAACTTCCGGGTTGAACTGGAGCTGCTCGCTTGCAAGAAGGCTTCCCGTCCTTCCCATTCCGGTCTGTACTTCATCGGCAATGACAATGGCTCCGGCTCTCCTTGCTTCGTTTGCCGCTGCCTGAACCCATTTCGGATCTACTAGGTTCACTCCTCCTTCTCCCTGAACGCATTCAACCATAAATGCCGCGGTGCTAGAATCGAATGCTGTCCTGAGCGCTTCCCAGTTGTTCGCTTCGATTGTCTTGAATCCGTCCGGGTAGGGTGCGAAATCTTCCGGGTGGAATTTATCCTGTCCGGTTGCGGTGAGAGTTGCAAGGGTTCTTCCGTGGAAAGAGTTTTTGAGAGTGACGATCGTCTTCCTTTTTGCTCCCCCGTTCAAAAATCCGTATTTCCTTGCAAGCTTGATTGCCGCTTCATTTGCTTCGCATCCGCTGTTTCCGAAATAAACCCCGTCGAATCCGGTTGCGTTCAAAAGTTCCTGTGCGTATGCATTTCCAACGTCGCTCGTAAAATAGTTGCACACGTGGATTTCCTTTGATGCCTGCTTTGAAATTGCCTTTACGAGAGGACCGTAGTTGTGTCCGAGACAGTTGACTGCGATTCCTGCCAGAAAATCAATGTACTTTTTTCCGTTTACGTCGGTGAGCGTCGCGCCCTTTCCGCTTTTGAAAGTCACGTCGAACGAACCGTAATTGTTTGCTATTATATTGCTTCCCATAAAAATCCCCTTGATTTTTAGTAAATCATAGTTCCTATTCCTCTGTCGCTGAACATTTCAATCAGCAGGGAATGCGGAACCCTTCCGTCGATTATGTGCGTGCGTGGAACTCCTCCTTCGCGTGCCGTCATGCAGCATTCGATTTTCGGAATCATGCCGCCTGCAATCGTCCCGTCGTTTTTGTATCCGTCTATCTCCGACATTCTGATTCTCTGTATCAGTGATTTAGGATCGTTTACGTCTCTAAGGACTCCCGGTACGTTCGTAAGCTGGACGAATTTTTCCGCTCTCAGTGCAACCGCTATTTTTGCCGCCGCTGTATCCGCGTTGATGTTGTAACGGCTTATGTCACCGACTTCACCGCCTGCAACTGTGGAAACAACAGGAATGAATCCCTGGTCCAAAAGCTTCTGGAGAATTTCAGGATTTACGGAAGTCACTTCGCCTACGAATCCAAGGTCAGCGCCGCCGTCAGAATTTATTTTTTTTGCACGCAGAAGACCTGCATCCACGCCGCTCAAGCCCACTGCCTTTCCGCCTTTTTGAAGCAGAAGCTCCACTATGTCCTTGTTCAGTTTTCCGGTCAGTACCATGGTGACGATTTCCATTGTTTCTTCATCGGTGTAGCGTAGTCCGTTTACGAATTTGCTTTCCTTTCCGATGCGCTGCAGCATGCTGTTGATTTCCGGGCCGCCGCCATGAACGAGAACCACCTTGATTCCTATCGTGCTGAGGAGAACGATGTCCTCCATGACGCATGCCTTGAGTTCTTCGTTGAGCATTGCGTTTCCGCCGTATTTGACTACGACCACTTTTCCGACCCAGTGCCGGAAGTATGGAAGTGCCTGGACAAGAACTTCCGACCAGCTTTTGTTGTCAAGCCTTGGATCGACATTCATACCGTCATTTGTATCTGCCATAATTTTTCTCCTGTTAATTAAGTCCTGTAATCCCCGTTGATTTTTACGTAATCATAGGTAAGGTCGCATCCCCATGCAGTGCCTGATGCGTTTCCGTCCGAGCATTTTACAAGGATTTCCACGGCTTCTTCACTCATGATTTTTTTTGCAAGATCTTCGTCAAAATCAAGGGGCACTCCGTTTTCATAGACCATGACGGAATTTTTACCATGGACTGAAAAAGGCTTGGTGCCGTCAAAAAAGCGCTTTGAACCTTCGTTGCTCGTAAACCAGATGCTCGTGGTGTCAGGGTTGAAGTCAAATCCTGAGTATCCCATGGCGCACAAAAAGCGTCCGAAATTTGCGTCGCATCCGAACATCGCCGCCTTCACCAATGATGATGATATGACTGCCTTTGCAAGACCGCGTGCAGTTTCAACGTCCTTTGCACCTTCCACGTTGCATTCGATGAGCCTTGTGGCACCTTCGCCGTCAGCTGCAATCTTTTTTGCCATGACCGAGTTGATTTCGTCAAGGGCTGCACAGAAATCATCAAAATCCTTTCCTTCACAAGAGATTTCATCGTTTCCTGCCATTCCGTTTGCAAGGATTGTGAGTGTGTCGTTGGTCGATGTGTCGCCGTCCACTGAAACGCAGTTGTATGTACCTTCGATGCTTTTTCTTAGTGCCTTTTCAAGCATTTCAGAAGTGATTGCGCAGTCTGTCGTCATAAAGGCAAGCATGGTGCCGAGATTTATGTGAATCATTCCTGATCCTTTGCACATTGCGCCGATGCGGACTTTTTTCCCGCCGATCTCCGTTTCAACTGCGCACTCCTTGAACTGGGTGTCAGTCGTCATGATTGCTATGCGTGCCTGTTCGTGGCCTTCTTTGCTGAGTCCTGATGCAAGCTCGTGGATTTTTGCCTCGATTTTTTCAACCGGAAGCTGCTGTCCGATTACGCCCGTTGAGCATACGATCACGTCGTCCGGTGAAATTTTCAGCTCGTTCGCCGCAAGTTCCGCCATCCTGTATGCCGTTTTTGCTCCGCGCTCTCCGGTGCAGCAGTTTGCGTTTCCTGAATTCGCTATGACCGCCTGAATCTTTCCGTTCGCTATGTTCTTCTTGGAAAGCTTCACTGCCTCTGCCTTTACGCGGTTCTGCGTGAAAACCCCGGCTGCATTGCATGTTTTTTCAGAATAGATAAGGGCTGTGTCATTCTTTTCGCGGCTTTCCTTGATTTTACAAAGAATTCCGTTTGCCAGAAAACCTTTTGCCGCCGTAACTCCGCCTTCAATAAATTGCATTTTTATGCACCCCCTTACAATGGTTTTGCATAATTATAATAGAAAAATATTATTTTTCAAGTGGTTTGGCATGTACTTGCATGAAAATGTATGACATTCGTAAAATGCTGATTTCAATGTAGTGTGGAAGGGCATGTTCCCGGATCTTAATCCTGATCCGACGCTTCAATTTTCACCCTGTCGTCTTCTTTCAGCATCTCATCAAGTTCCATCAGCATATCCATCTGTTTGTTTCTTTTTCTGATATGCAGATGGATGATTAAAGCCGCTGAGATTTCAAGAAGGACATATCCGACCGTAAAGACTATACCGAGATTGAAATCTATCCCCTTGATGGTGATGTTTTTGTCCTGGAATGCATTGTAAAGTATGGATGGAACTCCCAGCGTCACAAAAGCAAGCAACATCAGTGCTATATAAGAAACGTAGGTATCTATATTCGATAGTTGCCGTAGGGAAAATTTTAAAAAACTTATGTTGAAATCCCTGCGGTTTTTCTTTCTGTTTTGTTCGGTCAATATAGTTTTATACTGTTTTTTCATCTGTATTTGGTGAGCGGTTCGGGAATGTCCAATAAGCTCGTTGTATGCGGTCATTAAGTTTGCCAAAATGACCGTGTACGTTACATGTGGTGGTTAGTCTTCGACGGTTACGCACGACAGGCTCAACCACCGCATTTCAAACTTTTTAGACATCCCTTTCACAAGTTTTACTTCGTAAAACTCGCGTTATTTTGTTGCCAAAATAGCAATGCCCGGCAGGGTCTTTCCCTCAAGGTACTCAAGGGATGCTCCGCCGCCTGTTGAGACGTGGCTCATCTTGTCAGCGAGGTTGAACTTGTTGACTGCTGCAACTGAGTCACCGCCTCCGACTACTGTCATTGCTCCGTTTGATGTGGCCTCGGCAACCAGCTTTGCGACTGTCTCGGTTCCCTTTGCGAATGCGTCGAACTCAAAGACTCCGACAGGTCCGTTCCAGACGATGGACTTTGCCGTTGAGATTACCTTCTTGTACTCTTCGACTGTCTTCGGTCCCACGTCCATGGCCATGAGTGTGTCAGGGATGTCGATTGAATCAACTGCCTCCGGCTTTGCGTCCGGGCTGAACTCCGTTGCTCCAACATGGTCAACAGGAAGAAGAATCTTGACTCCCTTTGCCTCAGCATCGGCAAGAAGCTTTTTGGCTGTGTCGATAAAATCATCCTCGACGAGAGACTTTCCTACGCTGTGTCCCTGTGCCTTGAGGAATGTGTATGCCATGCCGCCGCCGATAACGAGTGCTGATGCGTTCTTCAAAAGGCTCTCCAGAACCGTAATCTTTGAGGAAACCTTTGCTCCACCGATGATTGCGACCTGTGGCTTCGGGGGATTGTTCACCATCTTTCCGAG
>JAFOTA010000114.1 GCA_017421145.1 Treponema sp. | reverse complement strand
TCCATCCTTTCCGCAGATTTCTCAAAGCTGGGCGAGGAAATTGAGTTTATTGAAAAAAACGGCGCGGAACTCGTGCATGGTGATGTCATGGACGGTCATTTCGTTCCACCGGTTTCATACGGCCAGACAGTCATAGCTTCGATCAGAAAATGCACCGGGCTTCCGTTTGACGTGCACCTCATGATTGACAAGCCGGAGCTTTCGATACAGTCGTATATCGATGCAGGTGCCGACTGGGTCACTTTCCATGCCGAAGCAACCTCACATGCCGACCTGTGCATGCAGATCATCCATGGTGCCGGGAAAAAGGCGGGGGTTGCAATCTGTCCTTCAACACCCGTATCAATCCTGGAGCATCTTCTTCCGCTTGCTGACCTTGTGCTTGTGATGACCGTAAATCCTGGATGGGGAGGTCAGAAATTAATTCCCTACACAGTGGAAAAAGTGCGCGCCCTTGCCGATATAAGGAGCAAAGGAAACTTCAAGTACCTGATATCGGTTGACGGCGGAATAAACCAGGAGACATTGCCTTCCGTCCTTGATGCCGGTGCTGACGTAGTGGTTTCCGGATCATCATTTTTTCGGGGGACTTTAGGATGGCAGGCCTGAAACGGCTATTTAATATGACGGTTTTTTTACTCTGCTTTGCGGCTTTTTTTTCTACGGCCCTTTCGTTTGCTGCGGAATCCCCGTCGTCCGGTGATGGCGGTGACATTCTGCTGATGGGGCTTGATGCGTACAAGAAGGAAGATTGGGCAAAGGCTTCTCTCCTTCTAAAAGATGCCGTCAATGCCGGGAAGGATGTTTCCGACAACACTTGGTACATGATGATAATGAGCCAGATCTATGCCGGTTATTATGAATCCGCGCTTGATGACTGTGCCGCGTTCGAAAGGCTTTTTCCTGACAGCCCCGTAAAACAGAGCCTTGACTATCAGAAAGGAAGGATCCTGCATCTGCTTGGAAGGAACACCGAGGCATTCAACGTTCTCGCTGATTTCTGCGTTAAAAACCCAAAAAGCCCCATGTATGTCTCGGCCTTGTTCTGGCTTGCCGAATGTTTTTTTGACGAATGTGACTATGCTTCCGCAAAATCCTTGTATTCACAGATCGTAAGCGAATATCCGTCAGATCCAAAATCCGCTGATTCTGCTGCAAGGCTTGAAGAAATCACCAGGAGCGAGCGTGAAAGAAAGCTTCTGTACCTACTGAAGCTCACCGGGGAAGAATACCTGAGCCTGAAAGAAGACTATGACAGGCTGCTCAAGGCATACGGACAGGGCATAGACGCTTCTGACGCGGAATTCATAAGGAAAATCATTTTGTCCGCACAGGAAAACGGTATAGGTATTGACGAATCAAAATTAAAACGTTTAAATGAAAAGCTGAATCTGTACAAAAAATAGGCTGCGGGAAAGTTCCTGCGGCTTCCATTAAAAAAGTCGGGTGGGGAACTTACTGATGAAACGGTCTGTAATCGAGCAAGCTCGTAATCTTATGAAAAGGCGCAAATTCGGTATTGTCGTCAGGCTTCTGGAATCTGAATCCTATGCGCGCAAATACAAGGGGAGCTTTGAATACTATCTTGCGCTTGGTACTTCATGCCTTTATCTTGACGATGACGGGGATGCGGCGCGCTATTACGATGAGGCGAGAAAAATCCACATAAACAGCTCGGAGCTTCTTTTGGGGCAGGCGGCACTTTTTTTGAGGCGCGGTGACAATGCGAAGGCAATCCAGTACTATCTTGACGTGCTTGACATGGATCCCGGAAACCAGATGGCGAAGGGTGCAATGGAGTTCATACGCACTAAAGGACGCGATTTCCTTGAAGTCCAGAGAATAAAATCAAACGGAAAGATCCAGAAATATTATCCTCCGCTGGGAACCAACCCGGATATCATAAGGAACCTTGTGCTTGTTGGAATAGCGGCTGCTGCAGTCCTTGCATTGGTTTTGGTTTTCATGCCGAAAAGCAGCGTAAAATGGAACGGTGAAAGAGGAAATCTTTCTGACATTGCGCTCACCGGAAAAGAAAGGCGTGATGCCGTTACGGAAAATCCTTCTGCAAATAAGGTGCATTACATACTGAGCAATGAGGCTGCCGTAAAAAGCATTGAAAACGCCGTCATGTATTGGCATGCGCACAGGGACAATCCTGCAAGGGTCGAAATCAACAGGATACTCAACAGCAATGCCACGGATACAATAAAAGGAAAGGCAAAGCAGCTTCAGGGGCGTCTTTCAAAGGTGACTTTCGAAACGTTCAGGGAAAAAGGGAAGGAAAACGACAACTATCCGTACAGTGAAGTTGAATCTGATCATGTGCTGTATGACGGATGCTACGTTGCATGGACAGGAACTATCGCAAATCCAACCGAAGAGAGCGACGGGTCATGGAGATGCGTACTTTTCGTGGGTTATCACGAGGGGCTTCATCTGGAGGGTACGGTCGATGTAGTTTTCCGTCCTGAAAACCGCAGTCCGATAAATCCTGAGCGTCCTATACGGATCCTTGGTGTGGTCGGCGAGAAAAACGGCAAGATAGTGCTTGACGGAAGAGCGGTCTATCAGCCGGTAAAAGGTGTCTTTGACTGATTTTTTTTTGTTTTTTTTTTCAAAAAAAATTGTCATTTTGATTACAAAACTGAATTTTCAGGGAATAAAATATAATAGGACATGCGGCCGAATAAAAAAATGCCGCTGCCACTTGGAGGAAATGCATTATGGCAAAAGTAACGGAAGAAACGTCACCGTCAAATCTGGAAGAAAAAAACAAGGCCCTGGAAACAGTCCGTCTGCAGATAGAAAAGCAGTTCGGAAGCGGCTCCCTCATGAAGCTCGGCACAAAGACCGACACTACTTCAATTGACGTGATACCGTCCGGTTCCATACTTCTTGATGAAGCCCTGGGAGTCGGCGGTTATCCGCGCGGAAGGATCATCGAGATGTACGGGCCTGAAAGTTCGGGAAAAACAACCCTGGCGCTTCATGCGGTCGCTGAGGCTCAAAAACTCGGCGGCATTGCGGCTTTCATAGATGCGGAGCACGCGCTTGATCCTGTATACGCAAAAAATCTGGGCGTGAACATAGATGAGCTTTGGGTTTCCCAGCCGGATACCGGTGAGCAGGCTCTTGAAATCTGTGAGAATCTCGTGCGTTCTGGTGCGGTTGACATAATCGTAATAGACTCGGTTGCAGCCCTTGTTCCGCAGAAGGAAATCGACGGTGAGATGGGAGATTCCGTCATGGGTGTGCAGGCACGTCTTATGAGCCAGGCATTGAGAAAGCTTACGGCAATAGTCGGAAAAAGCCGCTGCACTATAATCTTCATCAACCAGATCCGCATGAAAATCGGAGTGATGTTCGGAAATCCAGAAACAACCACCGGTGGAAACGCGCTTAAATTCTATTCATCAATGCGCCTTGAAATCCGCCGTATAGAAACCATTGACGGAAAGGGAGATGAAGAAGCCCTCGGAAACAGGGTGCGTGTAAAGGTCGTGAAAAACAAGGTTGCGCCGCCGTTCAGAAAAGTCGAGCTTGACATATATTTCGGAAAGGGTGTTTCAGCGTCCGCATCAATACTCGATTCAGCCGTAAAGCATGGTCTCATTGACAAAAAGGGTGCATGGTACACGCGCGGAGATGAAAAGGTCGGACAGGGAAAAGAAAATGCCGTCAACTTCATCGAAAGCAATCCTGATTTCAAGCTGGAGCTTGAGCACCTTATCCGTGAGAAGATTTTCCCGGGCCAGGTTTTAAGGACGAAAGAAGGCGAGATAGTGACCGACGAGCAGATAAAGGAATATGAAAGGCAGATGGCTGCAAAAGGCGTAGGAACAGGGACCGTACCTGCTGAAGAAAAGCCTGCTGAAGCTCCTGCACCGGAAGTCAAGAAAGCTGCGAAGACTGGCTCAAAGGCTGCGTCACTTGCAAATGCGGCCGCATCGGACAAGCCGGTTCCTGAAGAGCTTTTTTAGAAAAACGCTTTTATGGAAAGAGTCGTCCTGGGGCTTGGGTCGAACGTCCGGTATGAAGGCCTTGACCCATGCTCCATACTTTCGAATGCATGTTCAGAGCTTTCTCTTTTTCTGAAGGACATGAAGGTTTCTTCAATTTACAGGACCGCCGCCATGTACGTTACGGCTCAGGCTGATTTTTACAACATGGTGGTTACGGGGCTTTTTGACGGAACTCCGCGTGAACTGCTTTTTAAAATCCACCGGATAGAAGATTCTTTCGGTCGTGACAGGAGCAGGGAAATACGTTTCGGTCCCCGTCCGCTTGACATAGACATCGAGCTGTTCGGAAACATGGAGATTTCCGAGCCGGATCTTGTCATTCCGCACGAACGTATGACGGAAAGAAGCTTCGTGCTTGTTCCGTATATTGAGATTCTTGAAAAAGATGCCGATTCTGATAAGAATAAGACAGCTTTTTACAAGGACTGCCTTTCGTCCCTTGAAGGACAGAAAATTGAAATGTGGGGTGGCATTTTATGGCAGAAATGATTCCGTCGGAAGAAAATGAGGCGGTGGAGAAGAAAAGAAAGTTTACGGCAGGGCAGTTTGAGGGACCGCTCGATTTGCTGTGGAGCTTGATAAGGGAAAACAAGATAAACATCTACGATATTCCCATTGCGGAAATAACGGATCAGTTTTTGGATTACCTTGATTATGCGGTTGAGCTTGACCTGCAGGATTTGAGCGACTTCTACATCTGGGCAGCAAAGCTTGCTCACATAAAGAGCCGCATGCTTTTACCGGTCGAAGTTTCATATGACGACGACGACATGGAAGATCCGCGTGACGAGCTTGTTGAGCAGCTCATCGAATACCAGAGGTTCAAGAAGCTTTCGATCCTCATGGAAGAGCAGGAAGAACAGAGCGAATGGAGCTTTGAGCGCAAGAAGATCGAGCGTTTCCTTCCGTTCACCGATGACGAGAACCAGTGGGAAAAAATGGACGCATGGTCGCTGCTTCAGGACATGCAGAAAACATTCAGGAACCTTACGAACGTGAACCCGGATGAAAGGATCCTGAACATGAACGAGGAAATCACCACGAATGAAAAGATAGCCCTGATGAACGAGCTGCTTGAGGAAAAAGGCGAATGCATGTTCACCGACCTCATAACAAGGCGTGGAAGCGAGCTTGACGTGATATGCGCGTTCATGGCACTGCTTGAGGCCGTAAAGAATCATCTGGCGGAAATATATCAAAACAGAATGTTTGGAGACATAAAGATATGCAGGAAGATGCAGGCAGCGTAGACAACGGTGCTTTGGAGGCTGTTGTTGCGGAAAACAATCAGGAGGCTCCTGAAAAAAAGCCCAAGGCAAAGAAAAAATCCCGGATTCCGACCGTTGATGAAATAGTCCGTCAGGAAGGGGAAGCGGAGGAAAACGTTCAGCCCCAGGCGGAAGAACAAAGTGCCGCTACGTCAGAAAATGCCGGAAATCAGGATGAAGTTCCGCAGGAAGATGAAAGCGAGCTTGAAAAAACTGAAAACGAAAGGATAGAGACGCTCAGGTCTGAGCTTAATCTTGACGGAGAGACGGCTCTTTTGGAAACCGTCCTGTTCCTTGAAAGCGAGCCTCAGTCATCCGAAGTCCTTTCAAAGATAACCAGGCTTGACGTGGAAACCGTGAACCAGTGCGTGGAAAGGCTCAGGGAAAAGTATGCCAACGCAGATTCAGGCATAGAGATTTCCCAGATTGTCGGCGGATGGATACTCACTCCGAAAAAAGAGTGCTTCGATCTTGTCAAGGAACGCTACGGAAAAAGGAACGAGGGCAGGCTAAGCAAGGCGGCTATTGAAACTCTTTCGATAATCGCGTATAGTCAGCCGATTACCCGTGCGGAAATAGAAAGCATCCGTCACGTAAGCGCGGACAACATGATGAAAATTCTCATTGACAGGAAATTCATCAAGGAAGTCGGCAAAAAGGATATACCCGGAAAACCGACGATGTACGGTACAACAAAAGAATTCCTTGAATTCTTCCATTTGCAGAGCATAGCAGATTTGCCGCAGCTGGATGAAAAGGAAAGCGAGAGGTTCGAACTTGCCCGTTGATCAGAATTCACGAGAAAAGGAAAGCTGGAGGCTCCAGCATTACATGGCTCTTTGCGGAGTTGCAAGCAGGAGGGCTTCGGAAGCGATAATTTCCGCCGGCCGGGTTACGGTAAACGGAAACACGGTTACGGAGCTTGGAACGAAAGTTTCTGCCGCCGATACAGTTTGTGTTGACGGTGCGCAGATCTTCATGGAAGAAACCAAACGTTATGTTCTTCTGAACAAGCCTGCCGGATACGTATGCTCCCTTTCCGATGAAAAATCAAGGCCTGTGGCTGCCGACCTGCTTAAAGAGGCATATCCTGAAAGACTCTACAACGTGGGACGCCTTGACATGTTCTCAAGCGGCCTTATCCTGTTCACGAACGACGGTGATTTTGCGAAGGTGCTTTCCCATCCGTCCGCAGAGCTTGAAAAAGAGTACATTGTCGATACCAGCGTTCCGCTTCCAAGGAACCTTGCGGAAGAATTCATGCAGGGAATACGCATCGACGGTGTTTTCTACCGCTGCAAGGATGCCGTGGAGCTGAACTCACACAGAATGAGGATCGTCCTGATCGAAGGAAAGAACAGGGAAATCCGCCGTGTGTTCGAAAGCCGCGAAATCGGAATAAAAAGGCTCATGCGCGTCCGCATCGGCAACGTGGGAGTTTCAGGCCTTCAGTTCGGACAGTTCAGGGATTTGACATCTGCTGAAGTTCAGTCGCTTCTTAAACTTTGCCAGAGAAAATAGGGAGGATGTAATGGTCGTAGCAATAGATGGACCGGCTGGAACCGGAAAGAGCACCGTGGCAAAAAAAGTCTCGGAAGATCTTGGGCTTGTTTACCTCAACAGCGGAAGCTTTTACAGGGCGCTGACACTCTCGCTTCTCGATGCCGGGATAAACCTTGATGATGTTGCCGCCGTCATGGATTTTGCAAGGAAGCAGAAGCTTGATTATGTGAACGCACGCCTTGTGCTCAACGGAAATGACGTTGACGACCTCCTGCATCAGGACAGGGTTGACGCGAACGTGTCCAAGGTTTCTTCGATAGTGGATCTCCGCCATCTTGTGAACGACAGGATGCGTGAAATAGTCAGGTCGCTCAGCATAATCTGCGAGGGGCGTGACATGACGACCGTGGTTTTTCCGGATGCCGAGCACAAATTCTACCTTGACGCCAACGTGGACGTGCAGGCAAAGCGCAGGTTTGACCAGGGCGTAAGCGGATTGAGCCTGGAAGAAATCAAGGCTGCGATCATAAAGCGCGATGAGATGGACAGAAATAAAGCGGAAGGTTCTTTAAAAAAAGCGCCGGATGCCGTTTATATTGACACATCAGACTTGACCATAAATCAGGTTTGTGCAATAATTGAACAAAATATTAATGCTTAAGGGTTATAGCTATGGAACAGAAGGAAGTGGAACTGAATGAAGCTCAGGACTCCGGCAACATTCATGCACAATTGGAAGAATCTATCAACAAGATGGGGTCAGTTGAAGCCGGTGAGAATGTTACCGGAACAATTGCAGCCGTAACAAATGATACCGTTTACGTAAGTATCGAAGGTTTGGGAAGAGACGGAGAACTTCGTCTTGCAGAATTCGGTCATGAAACGCCGAACGTCGGCGATAAGATTACAGTATATTTGAAAAATCCGGCAGGACGCAACGGTTTGCCGGAAATCTCAAAGATGATTGCTGATGAAAAGCGTCTTTGGGATGAATTCAATGTGGCATATAAGGACAAGACCCCGGTCGAAGGCGTTATCGAAGCAACCCAGAAAGGCGGATACAGAGTCGATCTGGGCGGCGGAATCACTGCATTCCTCCCGATAAGCCAGGCTGACAGCCAGAAAGTCGAAAAGGAAGAAAAGCTCATCGGCGTGAAGAGCATGTTCTACATCGAGCGCCTCATGGCAAACAAAAAGAAGAACGTGGTCGTCAACCGCCGCAAGTATCTTGAAGAGCAGATTGACATCAACCGCAACAAGTTCTTCGATGAAGTCAAGATCGGCGATTCAGTGAAGGGAACCGTAAAGTCATTCACAAGCTTCGGTGCATTCATCGATCTCGGTGGCTTTGATGGTCTTCTCCACATCAACGACATGAGCTGGGGACACGTCACGCGTCCGAAGGATTTCGTAAAGAAGGGTCAGGAAATCGAGCTTAAGGTAATCCGCCTTGATCCGGAAGGAAAGAGAATCAACCTTTCACTCAAGCACTTCTCAGAAGACCCATGGGTACATTTTGAAGAAAAGTACCATGTCAATGATATCGTAAAGGGCAAGGTAACCAAGCTCTGCGATTTCGGTGCATTCATCGAGCTTGAGGAAGGAATCGAAGGTCTTACCCACATTTCTGAATTCAGCTGGACAAAGAAAATCAACAAGCCTTCAGACATGGTCAAAGAGGGCGATGAAGTCGAGTGCATGATCCTCGGATATGACATTCAGGCCGGAAGGGTTTCTTTGGGACTCAAGCAGGTCACTGACAATCCGTGGAATTCAATCGGCGAAAAATATCCGGTCGGAACAAAGATCAAAGGAAAGGTCGTCAAGATTACGAACAGTGGTGCATTCATCCAGCTTGAAGAAGGAATCGACGCATTCCTTTCCGGCGAGGATCTTTCATGGACAAAGAAAGTCAAGCATCCGGGAAGCGAAATCAAAGTGGATCAGGAGCTTGAGGTCATCGTAATCGAATGCGATGCAGAAAACCACAGGATCCGCGTGGGCGTAAAGCAGCTCACTGACAATCCTTGGAAGGCATTCGCTTCAGAATACAAAGTCGGAAGCACTCTTGAAGGTGAAGTTTCAAGCATCCAGGATTTCGGAATCTTCGTAAAGGCTCCTAACGGAATCGAAGGTCTTGTCAACAAGGCAAACCTCAGCGAAGACAGGGACACTCCTTTTGAAGAAGCCGTCAAGAAGTACAATGTCGGTGACAAAATCAACGTCTACGTCGTTTCAATCGATGTGGAAAGAGAGAAGGTCGCATTCTCCGTTAAAGAGTACAAGAAAGCTCAGGCAAGGGCAGAAATCTCACAGTATATGGCAAACAGCAACGATGATGATGGAGCCTATACGATTGGTGACAGCCTCAAGAACCTCAGCAGCAAATAATCATCGCTTCAATGAGTGACGGACAGAACGTTTCAATAGAAAGTCTCAAGTCATTCATTGAGCTGAACAATCAAATTTCCTCGAATTTTGATGATTTGAACGCCATGCTTGTTTCGATCGTGAAGCAGGTTATGGCGTTTGTTCGTTGTGCCTCATGTTCCGTGCTGATTTATGACAATCCCGAAAAAAGCATAATTGTTTCAGGTAGCTCTTCTTCGGTGCAGGTCAAGCATGTTCCGGTTGAAAAAGGTAGCATAGCGTCTTGGGTGATGGAGCACAGGCAGACCGTTATAATAAACGATCCGGCCGGCGACAGTTTTTTTTCAGCAAGGCAGAATCCTCATCTTCCAAAAAATATGATGGCTTCACCTGTTGTTTTCGACGCTGACTGTTTCGGCGTTATAGAATTGTTCAACCGTGCTGACGGCGGTTTTGACGATGATGACGCTTCGATTGCAGAGCTTCTGGGAAAATCGGCGGGAATTTCATATAAACGGTTTTTCCTTTATTCACAAAAAAAAGACCTTCTTTCTGTTTGCACAAAAAACGGTTTGCATGCAGAAAATGACAGGCTGCCGTTTCTTGGAAAAAGCCCCATGATCCGTGACCTTGAGAAGGCTGTGGATGAAATTTCCGGCGCAGATTCATGCGTGCTTATTTCAGGTGAAAACGGAAGCGGAAAAAGCTATGTTGCAAGGATGATGCATGAAAAAAGCCCGAGGAAAGGCAGGACGTTCATAAAAATCTGCTGTGCGGGAAAGTCCATGGATTTTCTGGATGAAGAAATCTTCGGACAGGACGGTGCCGTTTCAAGTGCAGAAGGCGGAACCCTTGTGCTTGACGAAGTCGCAAACCTCTCGCCGGATCTTCAGGAAAAGCTTTTCAAAATCCTCAAATACGGGGAGTTCATTCCCAGAAACACCGGGGTTCAAAAAAATTGCGACGTGCGCATATTCGCTCTTACATGCCGTGATCTCGGATCTATGGTCAAATCCGGCCGGTTCAGTGAAAGACTCTATTATCTTCTTGACATGCTTCCTCTGAACGTTCCTCCGCTTAGAAAGCATCCCTCTGACATTCTTCTGCTCGCTGATTTTTTTATGGAAAAATATTCGCGTGCATTCAAAAAAAATCTGGAAGGCTTTTCTTCTGATGCAGCCGCAATGCTTTCTGAATACCAGTGGCCTGGAAACATTCCGGAGCTTGAAAATGCCGTGATGGGAGCGTGCATAAAATCCGGTTCGGTGCTTTTGAAATCCGGGGATTTTTCAGGAATATGCCCGGATGCCGGATTCTATACGGAATCTTTTGCAAAGGAATCTGCCGAATCATCGGGGCTTT
The DNA here is from genome assembly GCA_017421145.1 of Treponema sp. Next base: position 3,630 of record JAFOTA010000114.1, on the reverse strand, counting down.
CGGGTGACAGGACGCTTAGGACTGCTGTGAACGGATTCAAGAAGGAATATGTCAAAAAAATCCTGCGTGAAGAAAACTGGAACCAGAGTGCGGCTTCAAGGGTGCTTGACGTGCAGAGGACATACGTCACCAAGCTGATTGCGGACCTGGGCATAAAAAGGGGAGACGATTAGCCGTGTGCCTTGTTGTTTTTATTCGCGCTTAGGGTTTTGACAAAGTATGCGATTTTATATATAATCGTTATCTCAAATAGAACTCTTTTGATATCTGGAGAAAAAAATGGCAGAAGTTCTTACATTGGACAAAAAAAAGAAAAATACCAGCACACAGAAAAAAGTTGACGGATTCATGACCCGCAACAGAACGCCTATACTGATTGTCGCCGCAGTGGTCGTGGCTGCAGCCATAGGTGTTTGCGTATATGTAGGAATAACGGATTCACAGCGCAAGTCGGGTCTTGCTGATTATGACAAGATTGAATATACATACACGAACAATTTCGAGTCTTTAAGCGAAGAGGAAATCGTAACCAGGCAGAACGATGCACTTGAATCCCTCAAAGCTCTTACAGGCAAAAAAGGTGTTGTCGGTGTACGTGCAAACATGCTCGCCGCAGAGATTTCTTTTGCCAAGAAAGATTACGTGAACAGCAAGGACTACTGGATTGCCGCCGCCGAAGCCGACAAAAAGGCATACACAAGCGCATATTGCTATTACAATGCCGGTGTCTGCTATGAAGAAACTGGAGACAATCAGACAGCAGCCGAATACTACCAGAAAGCACTTGATGACAAGCAGTTCCTCCTCGATTCACGCGCACTCATGGGACTCGGACGCATAAAGGAAGCTTCCGGTGACTACAAGGGCGCTTCTGAAATCTACCAGAAGATAGTCGATGAATTCAGTTCCGACAGCTGGAAGGATCTTGCACAGACACGGCTCATCCAGCTTCAGGTTGAGGGAAAAACCAACTAAAAAAATTGAATGGGAAATAAAAGATCGTTCGGCCGCCAGTTTCTAATATCTTTCGCGGTGCTTTCCGTGATTCCGCTTCTTGCATCATGCGGTCTGGACACTTTTTATTATCTTGATCCTCCGATGAGTGACGGTCATCAGGCTGGTCTTAGTTCAACGGATGAATCGCAGAATTATTTTTCGTGCAGGACGAACGAAGAAAGCTCCACAGGATCAAACTCCGAATATTTCGGTTCTGCCGACCTTCTTTTTTTAGGAACGGAAATCTATTACAGAATCTACACTAACAGCTCCACGATGGCAAGCGTTGAAAATTCCGTTTCTTCCATGCTCAGCGCAACAAATTATTCGTCAGCCACTGAATACCTCATTTCAACGAAAAAATACAAACCCTTGGGAATAGATTACGGAAGCATTTCGCCGCTCATAAAAGCAGGAAGCTCTCCGCAAAACCGCTATGTCTACATACGACTTACGGATGACGGAGCTGATTTCCCGGATGGTGCGATATGCGTGTCAAACGGTGTTCTGCGAGGTCCGTCTGCTGCGGATGAACTTACATTCGGAGTAGAATCCGTATACCCATGCCGGAGCGTAGAAAACCGCGGATTCAATTTCGGTAAGAACGGAGTGCCTAAGCCCCAATCCGGGGACGATGACGTTGAGTACGGTTCAGGGCCTGAAGACGGAAAATGGTATGTGGACATGTATGCTGTTTCCGTGGGAAGGGACAGCTCATATTCAAATACATACAGCCAGCCTTATCTTATGGGATCCGTCACCATATCAAGCAACTGATTCCTTTCGAATCTTATGGCGTTTTATTTTTCAGAGCCACTTGAACAAAATTCGTTTATGTGATATTATTTTTGACATGGCGCTTTAGCTCAGCTGGATTAGAGCATCTGCCTTCTAAGCAGAGGGTCGCCCGTTCGAGTCGGGCACGCGTCAAAGCCGTAGGTTTGTGATTGTCATCTGCCTGCGGCGTTTTTTTTTGCGTTTTCAGTTGTCAAGGAGCCTTGCCTTTTTTATCTTGATTTTTGGATTTTTGCTTTCCATTTCGTATATTGCATTTTCAACGGCGGCTTTTTTCTTGTCACCGAAATCAAAAAGACTCTGCTGAACCGGAACCGATTTGTCCTCAAGATTGCAGCATGCAACTCCAAGCAGCCTTATTCCCCTTTCTTTTTCGTATTTTGCATTGAGCAGCGCACGGCATCTGGAGAACATGTCTTCGGCGTTCATTACGGCATTTTCCTGTGTCTGCTGTACGCTCACGGTGGTAAAATCCTCATACCTGATTTTAAGCATGACTGTCCTGGACCTTACGTTCTGCTTGTGCATCCTGAAAAGAACGTCGGTTGCAAGGGACATGACGGCCGTTTCTATCGCATAGATTTCCGTGAGGTCAAAGTCAAATGTCGTTTCGGAGCTGATTGAGCGGCTTTTTCCTTCCGTTCCGAATTTCATGCCTTCGCAGCCCCTTACCGCATTGTATAGAAAAGCTCCTGTGCTGTCACCGAACATGGTCCTCAAAAGCGCTTCGGATTTTTTGTGGATGTCACTTGTCGTCCTGAATCCGGCAGATTTGAGCCTTTCAAGCGTCTTCGTCCCTATGCCCCATACTTTTTCGAGCGGAAGTGAAAGCATGAATTTTTCTTCTTCGCCCGGAAGTATTTTTACGAATCCGTCCGGTTTTTTTAGCCCGGATGCGATTTTTGAAAGATACATGGTAGGTGCAAGACCGATGCTGACGGTAAGGCCTGTCTTTTCCATGACCTCTTTTTTGATTCTGAGAGCAACTCCCTCAGCGTCTCCGAAAAGCCGTTCCGTACCAGTCAGGTCAATGAAAGCTTCGTCAACCGAAATCTGGGTCACGTCCGGGGAGTAGTCGTAAAAAACGGACATTACCTCATGCGATTTTTCCTGGTACCGCCTGTAGTTTCCCCTCACGAAAACGGCATCCGGGCATAGCTTTACGGCCGTCACCAGAGGCATTGCTGAATGTACGCCGTATTTTCTTGCTTCGTATGATGCAGTTGAAACGACCGCACGCCTGTCCCCTGGAATTCCACCGACGATTACCGGTTTTCCCCTGTATTCCGGGTGATCAAGCTGTTCTACCGAGGCGAAAAAAGCATCCAAATCAACATGGAGAAAAGTTTTTTCCAATTTTAGTTCTCCCCGGCTGCTTCTGTCGTAAGGACGAAAGTATCCTTGTAGATTATGTCGCGCATACCAGGATCCGGGATGAAGGCGGTGACCGTTATTTTGCTTGCAAGCGTGGTCGGCGTGGAATAGATTATCTCTAAGTTGCCCGAAGGATAGTCAGGTATGACGAAACTTATTTTATTCGTATCATCGATTACGTAATCATAATTGGATTTGAAAATCGGAACGCCGTTTGAGGTTTCTATCGAAATCTCGTAGCGCATCACCTTTTCGTTTGATTTTACTGTGAGCGTGCGCATCGAAAGCTCCATGAATTCCTGATCTGAAACCGAAGCGGAAATCATCGGGAAATCACGCTCCTTTATCACGGTCTTCGACGGAATCTTCCTCAAATCCGAAGAATTTTTTATGACGACGCTTGCATATCCATATATGCTCCAGAGAAGCGCAATCAGTATGATTTCCGCAACGAGCGCAGTTATG
>JAFOTA010000113.1 GCA_017421145.1 Treponema sp. | reverse complement strand
AGACAGCAAGAAAAACAGCAGAGCAGACATTCGGAATATTAAAGGAACAGACGCAGAGAAAACAGAACTCTCTTTCAATACCGGTTCCGTCATTCAAAGCAAGCTCAAGAACCGTGAAGCTCCATCATCTTTATACGAGCACTCTCACAAAGGAACAGGCAGGAACAGGAGTCCCGATCCTCATTCCCACATCGGATTTTTATGATCCGGTACAGTATTATTTTACGGCACCTGACGAAAACCATGAAACGAACATCTACAACTCACTGCTTCTCGAACTTAAAGACAGGATACAGGCATATCTTCCCGAAAACACGACATGCTCGGTCATGCAGGCAACGAATTTCCTGAAGCTTTCCAGCATAAGCGTAAACGGAATCCTCCATACCGACGCTTTTCTTTCAGCATACAAAAGGGCACGCCGGGAGCTTCTTTCTGACCTTGAGCTGGATGACGGAAGACTTGTTGACCGCATGAAGCAGCTTTGGATTTCAAAGACAATGATTCTGACGCAGACGAATTCAGGCACTCTTGAGCTGATTCAAAAAGGAATGGAGCTGAATCTTCCGTACCAGTATCTTGAAGATTATCTTTCGATGGAACTTTCAGGGCAGAACGATTTTATTGACGTCATGAAAAAATATTTCCCGGAAAAACCGCTTCTTTCAGTTACATCGGCAGATTCAAAAAAGTGACGGAATCTTACTGATATATAAGGCTGTCCATAATTATGTCGTGGTCATCTGAAACCAAGTCAACGCATTCATCAATCTGGCATGAAAAACAGATTCCGAGAAGATAAACCGATGCATACTCTCTTTTGCATGCGTCCATGAATCTTTCGGCGTATATGTCGTAAAAGCCCATCCCATGACCAAGCCTTCTCCCGGATTCCGAAAACGACACGCCCGGAACTATCCAGAATATTTTTTTCCCGGAAAGCATGTTTTTTTCAAGAACCGGCAAATCTTCACAAGGCTCCTGTATTCCCCAGCGGCCTTTTTCAAGTTGTTTTTCCAAAGGAAGATCATTTGACATAATGTGGAATTCCATGAGTCTCCCTGTTTTTTTTGTGCGCGGAAGACAGAGTTTTTTTCCTTCCGAAAGAGCGTCTTTTGAAACGGCAATTGGATCGGCTTCATCTTCCGTTGCCATGTATGAAAGCACGATGTCTGCATTTTTATATTCATCCATTGAAATGATCCTAGAGCAGATTTTTTCTGATGCGGATTTTTTTTCATCCGGCGCAAGGGATGAGACAAGGAAAGCAATCCGTTTTCTGATTTCTTTTTTTTCCATAAAAATTCCTTCCGTTTTTTTCCTTAACCGACTATAATTAAATCATGAAAGACTCTTTTGCCCAAGTACAAACAGATGAAAACAACCCGAAATTTTTGCAATGCGTGGCCCGCGAAAATTCATTATATCACCGCGGTAACGGAATCCGCTCGGAATTTGAAAGGGACTACACGAGAATCCTGCACTGCGAGTCATACAGAAGGCTCAAGCACAAGACACAGGTGTTTTTTGCACCGCACAACGACCACGTATGCACAAGGATGGAACATGTCGGTCATGTTGCAAGCGTAAGCCGTACAATCGCCAAGTATCTGGGACTGAATCAGGAACTTACGGAAGCAATCGCTCTCGGCCATGACATAGGACACGCACCGTTCGGTCATACAGGAGAAGACATATTGAACGGCCTTATGATCCAAAAAGACGGATTGAACGCACCAAAGAAATTCTGGCATGAGCGGAACTCACTTTTTTTTGCCGACTACATCGACACGTTGCAGGACCCGGACGGAAACGAAAAGAACCTTGATTTGACATATGCAGTGCGGGACGGACTTATCTGCCACTGCGGAGAGATTGACCAGCAGGGAATCATGCCGCGTAACGAAGCGATGAACCTCTACAACATAAAGCGCCCCGGAATGACGGAACCTTTCACATGGGAAGGATGCGTGGTAAAAGTGAGCGACAAAATCGCTTTTTTGGGACGTGACCTTGAAGATGCAGGACGCTACGGAATCATGGACGAAACAACGTCAAGGCAGCTCAGGGAAATTGTTGCAGGAACCTTGGGCTTCGACGGAAAAAAGAATTCGCCGCATGTCACTAGCGCAGGAATTTTCAGAAGCGGAAAAGCAGTGAACACCACGACCTTGATCAATGACCTCATAGTTGACCTTTGTGAGCAGAGCAGCCCGGAAAAAGGACTTTTTTTCAGCAGCGCATATTTCAATTTCGTAAAGGAGCTTAAAAGATTTTCGTTCGCAACGATATACAACAACTGGCGGCTTCAGAAATTCCAAAAATATGCTGAAACGGTACTCAGGACGATTTACGAAACGCTCATGGAAACATACGTCTACGCAAAAAACCGCACCGTGCATCAGTTCCTTGATTTCGCCCCCAACCTGTGCAGGACGTTCACCGACTGGCTCATAAAATTCACGGCTTACAATCTGCAAAAAAAATCGGAGCTTTTGTACCGCACCAAGGAGATTTTCGACCTGAATTCGGAAGAAAGCTACGAAAAATGCGTCATTGAATACATCAGCGGAATGACCGACCAGTTCACGATATGCGTTTTTGAAGAGATAATTTCGTTCTGACAAAAAAAGACCCAACCAAAAATGGCCGGGTCTCTTTGTTTTTAACCGTGCGGCTTATCTTGCAAGGAGCTTTGCAAAATCGGCGGCGGTAAAGTGAAGGTGTTCGGCTACCTTTGCGGCAGGTCCTGACTCACCGAATGAATCAAGGGTGAAGAGGTCATCCTTTTTGGCATATCCTTCCCATCCCTGGCGGCATCCGGCTTCTGCAACCACAACGCGCTTTGTCTTTCCGATAATTGATTTCTGGAAAGCTTCGTCCTGCTTTTCAAACAGATTCTTGTCCAATACGGAAACGACGCGGATTTTCTTTCCTTCGACGCTCTTTGATGCTTCCAGAGCCATGCTTACTTCGGAGCCTGTTGCAAGTACGGTTATATCAGGATTTTCTGAACCGGTCTGGACTATGTATGCTCCCTTGAGTGCAGTGTTCTTCCAGTCTGAATCGGCCTTTTCATAAACGGGGAGTGCCTGGCGCGTGAATGCCATGCAGACGGGATGATCCTTGCTTTCAACAGCCATTTCCCATGCAAGCTGTGACTCTTCCGCATCTCCCGGGCGCAGAACCTGAACGTTCGGAATGCAGCGGAGTGATGCAAGGGTTTCAATCGGCTGGTGCGTAGGTCCGTCTTCACCGACATAGATTGAGTCGTGGGTAAGGACATAGATGTTCGGAATCTTACTGAGTGCCGCAACCCTGAGTGACGGGCGTAGATAGTCGCTGAACACAAGGAACGTTGCCCCGAAAGCCCTGAGTCCGCCGTGCAGGTTGATT
>JAFOTA010000112.1 GCA_017421145.1 Treponema sp. | reverse complement strand
ATGATTCTTGGATTCAACGACAAGCTCGCAGAAAATCCAGAAGAATCGATTTCGTCCGTTATGGTAAAAATAAAAGACGGTTATGAAACGGATTATGTCGCACGAAAAATAGACAAGAACATAGAAGGAGTAAAGGCCGTCAAAACAAAAAGCATGACAAGCTCAATTTCAGACAATCTTTCAAGCATCTCAAAAATATCGTTCATATTGATTGCAGCTGTATGGGTTTTATGCATAGCCGTCATGTCAGTGGTTTTCAGCATGATTATCGGAGAACGAAAAAAAGAATTCGCAGTCCTAAGGGCAATGGGCGCATCAAGAAAAAAACTTTCAAGGCTCGTCCTTTCAGAAGCCGTCATCCTGAACGCATCGGGTGCAATCCTCGGAACGGCAGTTACATGCCTTTCAATCTTTCCGTTCCATGCTGCAATTGAAAAAAGCCTTAACCTGCCTTTCCTGCTTCCTGATTTTCTGAAATGCATTTTGATATTCGCCGCATCCATATTGATTTCCGTTTTGACTGGAGCCGCATCAGCATCTGTATCTGCCCGTAAAATCTCCAAGATTGATACGAGCATGATCTTACGCGAAGGAAACTAGGGGGAACCATGATTTTAAATGCACTGCAAATAAGCAAAAAATATTTCCGTTCATCAAAAAGCAAAAATACATTCGAAGCAGTATACCCTACCGACCTTGCCTTGGAAAAAGGAAAGATTACGGAAATAACCGGAAGATCAGGATGCGGAAAAAGCACGCTCCTTTACATGATGGCAGGATTATTAAAGCCATCTTCAGGCTCAGTGTTTTTATATGACGGCGATGAAAAATCTTCCGTGAATCTTTATGAACTTAACGATGAAAAGCTTTCGAAGCTGCGCAATGAAAAAACCGGAATAATTCCGCAGGGACAGACATCGCTGTTTTCACTTTCTGCAATAGACAACATAACGGCCCCGGCAATGCTCTACGGAGACAGCGAAAATTTCAAGGAGCGTGCAAAATCCCTTATGGAAAAACTCGGCATCCTTGATTTGCAGAATTCACGCATGAACGAGCTTTCTGGCGGTGAACTCAGGAGGATTTCAGTTGCCCGGTCGCTTATCCTGAATCCTTCCATAATTTTTGCAGACGAGCCTACTGATGATCTGGACAACGAAAACACATCCGCCGTTCTGAAAATGCTGCGTGAGTATGCAGACAACGGAGCTGCAATCCTTCTTGTGACGCATGAGCCGGAAGCAGAAAAATATGCCGACGTCGTTTACAAAATGGATGCAGGAAAAATCACAAGGGTGTAAAAAATCACAGGCAGGCGTTGTATTTTTCAAGTATTATTTCCGGGAAATATGAACGCTTTGCTTTTCTGAGACCTTCGATTCCCAGATCCTCTTCACGGTTTATGTATTTTGTTCGGACGGTTTTTGCAAACTCATTGTTTATCACGGCATAGCCTCCGTCCTTTGCATATGGAGAAAGGCATTTTTCAAAATGCACGTCAGTCACAAGACCGCTCAGCGTGCTTGAAATACAAAATGCACATGGTTCACCGCCTGCAAAAAGAATGCCTCCGCTCATTTCTGCATGATCAGAAAAATACCCGAAGTTTTCTATTGCATTGAATATTATTTCTTTTTCCTTTTTCAGATCAGCTGTTTCTTCAGGCAAAGAATTTTCACAAAACCATTTTTCTTCGATTATGCCGGCATAGTGAAGGTTGTCTTCGTTTAAAACTTCAAATTTAAAATCCGGATATTTTTTTCTGAACTGATTTATATGATTTCTTTTTTTGCTGTATTTGCTTCCTGAAAGCATGCTGAGATTTTCCGTCAAATAAATATAATCACAAAGCGGAGGAACAGGCTCAAGCGTTTTGACATCATATAAAGACAAAAGCATTTCTTTTTCATCGGCCGTTATATTCTCGAACATGCATCGGATGTTTTTACCGGATGCTTCTTTTATCAGTACATCGAGTGCAGATTTTATATCATCTTTGGTTCCGTTGACGTTGTGAGGAAAGCTGAAAACTGTTTTTCCGCCGTCAGAAAATTTTTCATAGATCCAATCATCCAAAACACAGATGCTTGATGAATATTTTTCTGCATATAAAACGGAATTCACCGCACTGTAATTGTTCGCGAAAAAAGAATTGTTCACGGCGCATTTCTGAAGGATTTCCAGTTCAGCAATGCCTGCTTTGTGCCAGTCCATCAAAACTCCCCTTCTATTCTTCCGCAAGCATGGAAAGTCCTTTCAGACCCGTAAAACCTTCCCATTCTTTTTTTGAAGCATAGCTTATTCCTGTTGAAAGACCGACATGCCACATCAAGTGCCTGAACTGCGCAAGAATAAGTCCCAGCCTCGTATATTCACAGGATTCAGGTTTTTCCAAAAGATTTTCTGCCGTAAGCGTTTCAAAATAATTTTCGATTTTGTTTTTTACGTATTCAAAATACCCGGAAAGCTGCTCCCTTGAAATGACTATTGAGCTGTCATTCTGATATCCGCTTCGCTGTGCATCAATCACGCTGTAATTTTCTGGAATGCCGAAAAGCCTTTCACCTTCATAAACATACACGTTGGGATTAATGAAAAATTTATCCATCGAATGAAGGTAGTGAAATATGTACCGGGAATTGCTTTCTGCATCAAATACGGTTTCCAAATCAGCCTTGTCTATCTGATTTTTCACGTTCATAAAATTAACTTCCTGCTGATTTTTTATCTCACGGATTATTTTTTCCATAAAATCATTCTCCCATGTTTTTTTCCGGATATGCACGCTCTTCAAATTCGTTCAACGGAAGAGGCTTTGAAAAATAGAAGCCCTGGATAAGATCGCAGTTTTGGTTTGCCAAAAAATCAACCTGCTCACGGGTTTCTATTCCCTCAGCAACAATCTGCATACCAAGTTTCTTTGCAAGAGAAATTGTCTGGCTTACAATCAGCTTTGAGCGTTCGGCATCCTCAACGTTCCTGAAAAATTCCGCATCAAGCTTTATGATGTCAAGCGGAAGTTCCTTCAACGAATTCAGAGAAGAATATCCTGCGCCGAAATCATCCATGGAAACCTTGAACCCGAAACTCTTGAGCTTCATGATAGTGTCGAGCAAAGCGGTCTTGTCGTCAAAGAATGCGCTCTCGGTAAGCTCAAGCTCTATGAACTCATGAGGCACGTTGTATTTATCGACCACAGAACAAATGTGCCCGGCAAGATTGTCCTCAGCAAAATGAGCGCGCGAAACATTCACGGAAATCGGGACAAGAGTTTTTCCCTTTGAAAGCCAGTCCGCCTGAATCTTCGAAACTTCCGTGAGCATGTAATCATCCAATTGAAGGATGAATCCGTTCTTTTCAAAAATCGGAATGAATTTTCCAGGAGAAATGAATCCGAGCGTAGGATGAATCCACCGGACAAGAGCCTCGGCTGCAGAAAGCTTTTCTTTTTTCGTAGAATACTTCGGCTGAAGATAAACCTGGAACTCATGTTTTTCAAGAGCGGCCTGCATGTCATCTTCAATCTTCCTTTCCCAGATCTGTTCGTCTTTCATGCTGTCATTGAACCAGACTATCTCATCCTGAACCTTGATTTCTTTCGGTACGGCAAGAGCGGAATATGCAAGGAGCGATGCAACGTCATCTTTTTTGTGGGCTGCACAAATTCCCGCAGAAAAAGTCAGATACTGGGACTCATGGTTTTCCCTGAGTGCGTTCATGATTTTGTGAAGCCTCGTTTCAAGCGAAGCGTTGTCATCATACGCCAAAAGAAGAGCAAAATCTGCCTTTTCGATATGCGCCGCAATTTCTTTTTTTTCAAGCAGGCCTTTCAGCGCACCGTTCATTTTTTCCAGAAGATTTTCCCCTTCCTTGGTTCCGTATGCAATGCAAAAATTCCTGTACTTTTCAAGACGCAGCTGGATCACGGCATAATTTTTTTTCGGTTTTTTTATAATCCGCTTGGCTTTCTGCATGAAATATTCCTTGTTGAATCCGCCGGTCACAGGATCAGTGGTCACAAGAAGATTTATTCTGTGAGCGTCCTTTACATAACGCATGAGCCTTGAAAAACCGAAGAAACCGCATAGGATGATCACGGCAGCGAAAATCAGGATTATATTGATGACAAAGTTTGACTGAAAAGCGTTCACGGAATATTTGACATGCATGCAGACCAATATGTCAGGATTTTTTGTCTTGAACAAAGCAGTGGCATAGATTTTCAAACGCTCCTTCTGCGCCCATTCAATCAGACTGAGAT
>JAFOTA010000111.1 GCA_017421145.1 Treponema sp. | reverse complement strand
TCTTTTCAGGAAGATGCAGCTTTTTGAAATGTTCTGGCATGCAGAAGGAATGAAAAGCGCGTTCTCCGGTGAAGTGATCTGGAACGGAACAAAATACAACGTTTCGCCGGATGACTCCTATGGCTATGCGGACAAAAACTGGGGAAAGAATTTTACAAGCCCGTGGATATGGCTTTCGTCAAACAACCTGACAAGCGAAGTTACCGGAAAAAAACTCTGCGATTCAGTTTTCGACATCGGTGGCGGTCGTCCTAAAGTCGGATTCATACCGCTTCCAAGAAAACTTCTTTCAGCATTCTGGTACGAAGGAAAGGCATATGAATTCAATTTTTCAAAATTCTGGACCGGATGCCGCACGAAATTTGCATGCAAAGAAACGGACGATGAAATCATCTGGCATGTTGAGCAGCGTACATGGTCAAACAAAATGATAACTGACGTAAAATGCAAAAAAAGCGACATGCTTTTGGTGAACTACGAATCTCCCGACGGAAAAAAACGCCACAACAGATTGTGGAACGGGGGAAACGGAAAAGGAACCGTGGAGCTATATCACAGGGGAAAGCTGATTGACAGGATCCGTGCCGAAAACATCGGTTGCGAATTCGGTGAATACGACTGACATTTAACACAGGGGTTCAGCATGAAAATTATTCTTGTCATGCCGAAGCCCTGCCATCTTCAGGAAAAATCAGTATCTGCCTTTATACCAGAACTCCAGTTTTTCATGTATTATCTCGGACAATTTTTCACCGGCTTTTTCGACTCCCCTCTCCCGCAGCGTCGCGACCATTTTTTCCCATCTTTCATCAAACTCTTCCGGCGGATTTATGATGCAGGAAATCAGGGCTTTGCGGACATACTCATCGGCTTCATCGACTATCGCGTTTATTTCTTTCGGAAGCTGATACTGCCAGATCTGACCGTGAAGGGGCTTGTAAAGTTCATCGCTCTGAGGAAAAAGATCCGTCCATTTTTTTGCACCGTATGCAGCAAGCGTTTCTTTTTCAACCGGAAGATATGAGCTTATAATCCTTTCGGTAAAATTGCGTGTCATCCAGTCTCCGTTTTTGTCTTTTGCACCGCTTCCGCACTCCGGGAACGGATATGTCCAAAGTTCCACTCCGGTCTTGCGGCTGTAATCTGGATCGCTGTTTATTTTCTGCTGCTCATCTTCAGAAACCACACGGCTTCCGTTTTGCACGGCATAGTTCACGCCCTCGATTCCCCAGTTTGTCAGAATCTGCGCTTCTTCAGAGCACATCCAATCTATGAATTTAAAAGCAAGGACGACATTTTTGCAGCTCTTTGAAATGCTGATTCCCCATCCGCCTGAATAACCGTAATCCGTCAAAGAAGGATCCTTGTATTTTTCTGCATCGGCAACAATCGGAAGATAAGCATAAGTACGCTCGCTCATTCCGTCGGCCACCAGGGATTTGCACAAATCGGTGAATCCCCAATCCGGGCTTGCTATGCTCAGGACGGTACCCGAAAGTATTTTGGATTTCCACATATCTTCATTCTGCGTAAATGATTCAGGATCCAAAAGCCCTTCGTTATAAAGTCCGTTCAGCCACTTGTAAAACTGGCTCATCTCCGGATTCAGGAATTTGTATTCGGCTTTGTGAGTGTTCTTATCTACGATCCATTGACCGTCATCAGGATATCCGATCGTGTAGTTCCCGGGATTCGAAAGGCCTACATACCAATACCAGTCATCAGTAAGCAGCGAAAGTCCTATCGTTTTTTTGCCGTCAATGGTCGGGTGCTTTTTTTTGTATGCCCTAAGCGCATCGGCAAAATCATCGAGCGTGCGCATGCGCGGATAACCAAGCTCTTTCAAAACGGCATGCTGAATCTGCATTACGCCGGTCGTTTCATTGATCGCCTTTTTTATTTCATAAGTCCCGAACGTATAGATATGTCCGTCGGAATGCATGAGCTTAACGATTTCATCACCATAAAGAGCCTTGAAATTTTTTCCGTATTCTTCTATTAAATTGACATGCTCGCCTTCAGGAGAAACCCAATCATCAAGCGCAATCAAAGCACCTGCTTCTATCAAATCCGAAACACCGCTTTTTGCATAAATGAAATCCTGATAACGGCCGGATGCAATCATCATAGGGATTTCCTGAGTCGTACTGGATCTGCATGGAGTCAGTTCCAAAGTGATTCCCGTGCGTGCGGTTATTTCTTTTGCGACAGGGTCAGTGAACGGAAGATAGGTATAGAGGTCTCCGTTATAAAACGTAAACGTTGCGGGATTGTAAATTGAAAGCGTCTTGTCGTCAACGGTCTTAATGCAAGAGATAAAAAATACAGAACAAAATAAACCTGCGGAAAAAAATTGCAGGCATTTATTTATGATTCTTTTTCTTTCAATCTTCATGGCTCTCCTGCTCCTCATGCTTGGAACCCTTGAATTCTTTCGGAGTCATATTGGTGTGCTTTTTGAATTTCAGATAAAAATAATCAGTGTTGCTGTAGCCGACCAATTTCGAAATCTCATAGATTTTCAGCGGGCTTGAAAGAAGCAGTTTTTTGGCTTCCTCAATCCTGATTATATCCATGTAAGTGTTGAACGGAACGCCGGTGTACTCACGGAATTTTTTTCCAAGATATGCGCTGTTGCAGTTGAAAAGGTCGCCGAGCATTTCAAGCTTCAGATCAGTGTTGAAATTCGCCTTCACATACTGGATGACCTTTAAAATAGTTGAGTTCGCCGTGTTCGACGTAAACGATTCCGCAAGTCCGAGCGTAAAATCACAGACTATATCTATCATGCCTTCAAAATAATTCTGCGTATAGATAAGGTTCACAAGATCCAATGCAGGAACGGTTTCAAATTCTTTTTCAGGATGCTTTGCCCCGATTGCATTCTGCGTTTCGACTATAAAAGCCATGCAAAGTTTTTTTATCTGATTCACAGGCAAAGGGCTCTGCCTAAGCCACTCGGTCTGCGCGCTCAAAGTCTTCCTTATTTTCTGTAGATCATAGATTTCTATATACTGAATCAGCTTCGGGATGCATGAGAAAAATTCTTTTTCATCGGTATTTTTCGGGCTTGATTCCATCCTGATTTTTGAGTCCGCATCTTTTTCCAGATCTCCTACGGTGACATAAGGATTTTCAGAAAAAAAGAAAAGCTGTGCATATATTTTCTTCGCCTGATTGTAGCTTTTGAGCGCACCTTCAAGCCCCTGGTAGGACTCACCCACTGCAGCAAGGGAACCTTCCTTGTTCTTCTGGAACCTGTTGCAGAATCTTCCGAGATGGCGCAAAACCGATTCGTCGCTTTCATTTTTAAAAAGGATTACATAAACAGGATCCATTGCAAAATCAAAATGATTCGTATACATGAAATTTTCTGCGACTGCAATTTTCATGGCCTGAAGCTGTCCTGCACAACCGCAAAGCTCAGGGGAAACAATCACGACCTTGTAATTGTCCTGCGTGTCCTCATTTTTCGCAAACGCATCTTCCACTGCACCGAACAAAAACATGCGTGAAAATTTCTGTGCAAGCTCCTGATTTTTCGCATTGCTTCTGAGAGTGTCAACTTCCGTGTCGTCATGCACTTCTTTTACTATCGCACGGATTTTTTTCTCAAGCTCATCTTCATCGACAGGCTTTACGATGTAGCCCTTCGCACCGTAGTTCAAAGCTTTCTGTGCATATTCAAAATCGCTGTATCCCGAAAGAATGAGGAAATTCAAATGCTCAGGATACTTCGAAGGATTTTCGTTTATTTCCTTGAGCACATCAATTCCGGTTTTGACAGGCATGTTGATGTCAAGCATGACGATGGACGGCTTAAGCTCGATGATTTTTTCAAGGACATCCTCACCGTTGGACGCTTCTCCGCAAATCTCACATCCGGCATCTTCCCAGTCGATTATATTTTTCAAACCATTGCGGACAATTTCTTCATCATCTGCAATCAAAACTTTCAGAGATTTTTTAGCCATTTGAACTATCACCCTTTCCTTTCAGAGGAACCCTAGGAATCCGCATTGTGACTTCGGTTCCGCCGTTCACTTTGCTTTCTATTTCAATCCCGTATTTTTCGCCATAAAAAAGCTTTATACGCTGATTCACATTTACCATACCGATTGACGTAGTAAATTTTTCGACCGTTCCGGTTGCAAGACGTTCCCTTAGCTGCTCAAGTTTTTGCTCCGACATTCCGCAGCCGTTGTCACGGATTTTTATGATCAGATCGTCATTCTGATCCGAATCGATCGTTATGCAGATAAATCCTCCGGGATTTCTGTCTTCAAGTCCATGTGAAAATGAATTTTCAACGAGCGGCTGAATCAAAAGCGGAAGGATACCGATGCACTCGACGTTGCACATGAACATAATATCATAAGAAACACGGTCTGCAAACCGCAAATGCTGGATATCAAGATAATTGCTCACGGCTTCGATTTCATCGCTCAAAGGAACCGGCTGATCCGTGGCATCAAGATTGTGGCGCAAGATTTTTGCAAGGAGCTTTATAGTCCGGGCGACTTCCTTGTTGCCGTCTGCAAGTGCCTGCATCCTTATAGTTTCAAGGGTGTTGAACAAAAAGTGCGGGTTTATCTGGCTTGCGAGCATCTTGAACCTTATATCGTTCTGCCTTACAAGAAGCTGCTGCTTGTTGATCCTGTGCTGGTAAACTTCATCGATAAGGGTCTTTATGTTATAGGAAGTGGCTGAAAGAGCATCGTATATTTCAACGAATTCATCCGTTCCTTCAAGCCTTGGCCCAAGCTCAAAATTATTTTGGACTACCTTTTTGATTTCTTCATTTATATAGTCAACGCGCGTGGAAAAATAACCGGAGAATGCGAGTATGCACATCAGGGAAACAAGGCTTCCGAGGATTATGACAAGCACGCAGATCAGCACAGCAAAGAAAATAGAATCGAAAATCTTTTTCTGAGGGATGACCTGTGCAAGTACTATAGATCCGCTTCCGCTTGAAATGCACGACAAAAGCGCAAGTGATTTTTCACCCTCCCACTCACCGTCGGAAACAAGTATTTCATCCTGCTCAAGTTTTTCGTCAGGCAAGGTGAATTTATGTGCATCCGGACGGCCGGTCGAAGCAAATTCAACTTTTCCGTCCACGCAAAGGAAGGTTTCGTTTTCATGCTTAGAAAGCAGTTTCTGGATTTTTTCATTGTCAAGATAAATGACCAGAACTCCCAGGAATTTTCCGTCCGGTTTTCTGAACACGCCTCTTGTAAGCGAAAGGAGCCTTTTTCTTGAAACGCTGTCATCCTTCATCTGCCACTTTATTTTTCCTGCGGCAGACCTTGCGTTTTTGTACCATGAGGATTTTTTTATCTCATCGTTGACTTTCATAAAATATGCGTTGTCAAGAAGGGTTTCATTTTCCGTGTAATATCTGAAGCTGTAGACATCGGTGCTTGCATGGAGGAAATCATCAAGAAAGTCAAGATCCATGTAGCGGTCATATACTTCCTGCATGGAGCGGAACGATCGGCTGATGGTATCCTGAACGGCACGGTTTATATAGAGGGAATCGCTCAATTCTTCCGCACTGCGTATCATGTCCGAAAGCAATGAAGATGTATGTGAAATTGAAGTCCGCGCCTGCTCAATCTGCCATTCCCTGAGCTGACCGTAAAACCAGCATGAAAGGCACACGGTGATTACGACCATGGGCAGAAGGAATGCAACCGAATAAACGAACAGCAGCTTCTGCTTTATTTTGAGAAGATTTAATATGTTGCGGAATTTTAAATGCAGCTTGCCTTTCATTTGCATCAGAGTCTTGCGATACCGGCAATCATCTGCGCAGTTTTTTCAAGGCCGAGCATGGAGCTATTGATCAGAAGATCGTAGTGGTCGCGCTTTCCCCATGTCCGTTCGGTGAAAGTGTTGTAATGATTCGCCCTTCTCTTGTCGATTGACTTGACTTCTTTTTCGGCTGTTTTCGGATCAAGACCCTTTTGCTCTATTGCACGTGCAACCTTGTCAGCAAGCGGCGCATAAATAAATATGTTCAGAAGCTCCTGCTTTGAAACCCAATCTTCATGGCGTAGGATATAATCTGAACAACGGCCTACTATGACGCAGGGACCTTTTTGTGCAAGCTCCACAATCACCCTGCGCTGTGCATTAAAGACCTGATCTGCCAAAGGGAGCGTAGGAACGGTGCCGACAGAGCCTGCAACACCAACGGACGGCTGGGATGCATACGTTGATCCAAGCAAAAGACTGTAGAGCCATCCCGAAGAAAGATTCTGCTCAGTAGTGCGCACAAAATCAGGAGAAAAACCGGACTTCTGCGCCGTCATATCTATGATTTCGCTGTCATAAAAACTGTAACCCAACTCTTTTGCAAGAAGCTCGCCTATAGTATGTCCGCCGCTTCCATATTCACGGCTGATCGTTATTATCTTTTTCATGCTGTACCTCCTCCATCGGAAAACGATAGAACCTACGCTTATCATTATATCATTGTTTGAGGAATTTTTGTAAATTAATTTACGCTGGATATGCCCGCTTTATTTAAAATGAAGGGCGCTAAAACTCTGCGGTGAAATAATAAACCACGCTGACGACGTCGTTTTTGTTCAGCATGTGCGCAAGGATCGCCCAGCCGTCGAAATAGCCTTCGAGAAGATTCATGTCGTTCACTATGACCCCGGCGATTATGTCGTTTTCGTTGAACCTGCGCTTTATGTTTCTGAGCGCAAAATCGTACATCTTCAGCTCGTTTTCATCCATATTTTCAATTTCAACCTGATTGAAGACAGTGAAATTTCCAATAAAGCTTACCATCTGAAAAATGGTCTTTTCCTGTGCGGCTCCTATTTTTACCGTGACTTCAAAATCTTCCCGCGATGCATTGTTGAAATAAAAGAACATCGACGTGCTTTCGTCATACTTGTAGACTTCCGGCTTTGCGTTCGATTCTGCATGCCCTTCCGTCTGCTCAAGAGATTTGGTTTCCGGTACGGCTGCATCCTGTGCAATGACAGGAAAAACCGATGCCATGAAAATTAAAGCTGCGGTAAAAATCCTCTTTATCAACACAATCCCCTTTATACCGTATGAAACGGCCGTTCTATCATCTGCCGAAACCGGAGTTTTTTGGTTTTCTCATTGAAAAATAATAAAGATACGTTTTTATATCGTCTTCTGATAAAAAATGACTGAAGCCTATCCATCCGTCAACTTCACCGGAAGATTCGTCAAAGGACCTTACTATCATGCTGCCCAGCTCATCATTTTTCTTTGCGGAAAGCTTGATCAGCCCGGTCAATTTTTCAACGACAGCCTTGTCCTCGTCATCCATCACGTCAGGAGTGATTTCGGCAAATTCCTCCATGTGGATGCCCGCCGACTGAAACATGTCGAAAACCTCGCCGTCAATGCTTGAAACATCATACAAAAAATTTTCGCGGGATGCATTGCCAAGCTTCTGAAGATATATGCCGTTATCGAGCGCAATGTCAGCATCGCTCAGATCAAGGGAAAACGCATTCATGCAAAAAACGAGAAAAACCGCCGCAAAAAAAGTTTTTTTTATCATTTCCACCCAAAACAAAGACCGGGCAAAAACTACGCCGAGTAATCTTTGTCCGGTTCAATTCAAATCAGAAAACAGCCTAGAAATCCACGGAAATTTTGAAATAGTAGATATAGCTGTAGATGTCGTTTTCATTCAGATAATGGGAGAACACAAACCATCCGTCCATCGTATAGTTGTCCAAATCAATATCCCTGATCACTGCAGAAGCAAAAACGTCGTTCTTCTTCACGCTGGAAGGAATCTCATCTTCAATGGCCATGTGCATTTCTTCGATTTCATCGGTGACATCCTTTGGTGTAAGAAGCTTGAACTTCTTGAGGGTAATGGAGGCTTCATCATCCTCAAAGTAATCCATCACCATTTCCTTTATTCCGGCATCACCCAGGCCGTCGATTTCCTTGGAGAATTCTTTGCGGGTCATGTTACCGATACATTCTACTGAAACATCCTCATAGTCAGAGCTGTCTGCAAATGCCGCAACGCATCCTGCCAACAAGACTGCCGCAACGGCCACAAGCTTTTTTAAACATTTCATACGAAAAACCTCCTGGCTTTTTCAATACTGCATCCAGAAGCAAAAAGAATCTGGAATTCTACATTGTAAACACAATATATCATCAAACGTTACAGTTTGGATAGAGGTATTTTCGGCAATAAGCAGGAATCTGTTGATTGAAATTATCAGGGCAAAACGCGGCATGCAATCTCCCCGGAGAATCAAGCGGTGCTTTCATATCCAGGGAGAACGTATGTCAGCCGATGTCCCTCATGTCTGCGATGTCGGCTTCATAATCAACGCCTTCAACGTCAAAGCCGTTTATGATGAGGAAGTCATGGCGGAGTCCGTCAAGGTCAACCATGTCGGTCACGTTTTCTTCGGTAACGTTCGGCATGATTTTGTCGACTTCTTCCTGAACCTTTGGATCCATCTCCCAGTCGTCTATGCGGATTCTGTTTTCTGAATCAACAGGAACATTGCCCGGCCCGTTGTTTTCCCCGGTGTACAGGCGTTCTGCAAAAAGGCGTTCCATCTGTTCGATGCATCCTTCGTGGGTTCCGTTCTTTTTCATGACCTTGAAGAGGATTCCGAGATAGAGCGAAATGATCGGGATAACGGCAGATGAGCGGGTTACGAGTCCCTTGTTCACGCTTACATAAGCCGCACCGCCGAGTGCCTTGAGTGCAGAATCGATTGTCTTGGCCGTCTTTTCCAAATCTTTTTTTGCTTCACCTATCGTTCCGTCGCGGTAGATTGCATGGCTCAAAGCAGGCCCGATGTATGAATATGCAACCGTACGGCAGCCTGATGCAAGAACGTCGGCTTCCTGGAGCTGTTTCATCCATCTTGCCCAGTCTTCACCGCCCATGACCTTCACTGTATCGGCGATTTCAGTTCCCTGTGCCGGTTCCGTGCTTGCCTGGGTGATTTTCCCGGTCATCATGTCCAATGCGGCACCTGCATAAACCTTTCCGATCGGCTTGATTACGGATTTGTAGAGAACCTGAGTATCCGGATCAGTGCGTACAGGGCTTGCAAGGCTGTAGATTACGAGATCGAATTTTACGCCCCATTCCTTTGCCTGTGCGATGACCTTTGAGCGGGTTTCATCACTGAATGCATCGGCATTGAAAGTGACGGATTTCAAACCGGCTGCAGCGGCTTCCTTGTCGAATTCCTTGTTATTGTACCAGCCTGGAGTTCCGTATTTTTTTTCAGAAGCTTCTTTTTCAAAAGACACGCCGATTGTATCAGCGCCATATTCAAATGCGGCAGATATGCGGCTTGCAAGTCCGTATCCTGTTGAACATCCGAGAACAAGCACGGTTTTAGGGGCATTTCCGCCTTCTGATGCAGCCTTTACTCCACGGGAAGCTTTCTTTCCCTTGACATAGGCAATCTGTCTTGCGGTATCCTTTGCACACCCGATCGGATGGGCGTTGATGCAGATGTTACTGCGAATCATCGGTTTTACAACCATAATATTCTCCTATGGAATTTTCATTGGAAACGCCTGCAAATATGATCAACGTTTCTCCCCTAAGTTTTATACAAAATGACAGATTTCGTCAATTTGTCAAACTCAAATTTACGGCAAAACCGGCATCCAATCTAGCGCATATTGTAAATTGCCAGGAAATGAAGGACGCTTCCAGCCAGTGCAAAGACATGGAAAATGCAGTGGAATCCCTTGTATTTTCCCAACGAAGCGAAAAGACCGCCGACCGTATAGGAAATCGATCCGGCCAAAAGAATCATCCTGTTAAGCTCAAGGTTTCCGGCTTTGAAGAAGAAAATAGTCATTCCCCAACCGATCACCACATAGGTAAACGCAGCAAAATCCCTGAGACGCGCCCCGAAAATGCAATAAAGAACGATAAGCGCCGCAAGTACTCCCCAGAGAACCGCAATCGGAACTATGAAATCTGCCTTAAAATATGCAAAAATCAAAGGACTGCATGTGCCGCCTATCAAAACGTACACTGCACTGTGGTCAAGTATTGAAAAGACTTTCCGTGCCGTATGCGGTGTCAATGCGTGGTACAAAGTTGACATCATGTACATTATGAAAAGCGAAGCACCGAACAACGAATAGCCGGATACCATGAGAGGCTTTTCCGGTCCCTTGAAATAAAGCGCCGCACGCATGACCAGAAGAACGATTGCCGCAACGCTCAAACCAGCGCCTATACCATGGCTTATTGAATTGAAGATGTCTTCTCCAAGGCTGTATTGACGGGGCTGCCTTGAATTGTAAGCGATCCTTGCGTTCTGTTTCTGCACCCTAAGCGCACGCCTACGTTCCTTTTCTTCAATGCGTGCCTTGACCTGCTCAGGATTTTCCGCATACATCAAGTCAAGCTCTTTGATTTTTTCCTTTGTCTGTGCTTTCAAGGTTTTGACCGCAGCCTTCTTTTTTGCCGCATATGATTTTCTTCTTATCTTTTCTGAAATATCAGCCATAAAAATCCTTCCTAATTTAAATTATGCCATAAAATCAGGCTTTGTAAAGGTCATTTTACCTCTACCCTTTCTATATGCGCACCGAGGGATTTCAATCTTTCCACAAGATTTTCGTATCCTCTTTCTATCTGATAGACATTGCTGATTACGCTTTCGCCGTGAGCCGCCATTGCAGCAATCACCATGGCCATTCCGGCACGCACGTCAGGAGAAACAAGATGCTCCCCATGAAGCACGCTCGGTCCCGTAACTACAGCACGGTGGGGGTCGCACAAAGTAATCCTTGCACCCATGTTCAGAAGCTTGTCCACAAAGAACATGCGGCTTTCAAACATCTTTTCAAAAATCAGCACGGTTCCTTCAACCTGAGTCGCCACTACGGTCATTATGGAAGTCAAATCCGGAGGGAAACCAGGCCACGGACTGTCATCGATTTTAGGAATCATTCCGCCCAAATCTGTGTTGACGCGCATTTCCTGACCTGCAGCCACGGTAAGCTCATCACCGTCAATGTCCCAGCGGATACCGAGCTTTCCGAAAGAAATCTTAAGAGGACGAAGATCCTTGGGGTTAACGCCTTTTATCGTAATCGTTCCCTTTGTTGCAGCGGCAAGACCAATGAACGAACCGATTTCCATAAAATCCGGGCCGATCGTAAAATCCGTTCCGCCAAGCTTTTTAACGCCTTCGATAGTAAGTATGTTCGAACCTATTCCGCTGATTTTTGCGCCCATTGAATTGAGCATGTTGCACAAATCCTGGACATGAGGCTCAGACGCAGCATTGGTTATTTCAGTCTTTCCTTCAGCAAGAACGGCAGCCATCACAGCATTTTCGGTGGCAGTTACGGACGCTTCATCAAGGAAGATTTCCGTTCCTACAAGCTTGTTCGCCGTAAACTCAAATTTTCCGCTTGTGGTCACCCTTGCGCCAAGCTCAGCCAATGCAAGGAAATGTGAATCAAGGCGGCGACGGCCAATAACGTCACCACCCGGAGGAAGCATAACGGCTTTTCCGCATCTGGCAATAAGAGGTCCCGCGAAAAGGATTGACGCACGTATTTTTTTTCCTAAATCCTGAGGAACTGCATTTCCCGAAAGATTCGATGAATTGAATTTCCAGGCATGATCATCTATTTTTTCAGCCGTCACACCCATGGACTGCAATATCCTGATCATAACGCCCGTGTCTTCGATATCGGGAATATTTCGGAGGATTATATCCTCTTTTGACAACAAAACCGCGGCAATACAAGGCAATGCGGCATTCTTGTTACCGCTCGCATGAATCGTCCCCTTGATCGGGATGCCGCCCTCTACATGATACTCAAACATTTGTTCCTCTCTATATTATCTTCTATAATATTGATAAATTTCATTAAGATTATGATTCAACCCATTTTGAAGCAAGCTGTATCAAAACTTCTACGGCATGAATCATCTGGCTGAAACTTGCCCACTCGCTCCTTGAATGATAGTTGTGGCCACCGGTGAAAATGTTCGGCGTCGGTATTCCCATCTCCGTAAGCCTTGAACCGTCCGTTCCTCCGCGTATCGGGACAAAGACAGGCTGCACTCCAGCTTCCATGTAGGCTGCCACAAGATTTTCCACCACATCGGGGCGTGAATCAAGCACACCTTTCATGTTCAGGTACTGCTGGGTATGCGTAACCTGGGCTTTACCTCCGTAAACGGAAGCAACCGTATCCGCAATCTTTTCGACGAGTGCCTTGCGCTTTTCCATGCCGACCATATCAAAATCACGCAGAATCAGGCTGACCGATGCAGATTCTATGGAAGCCTCTACAGACATAGGACAGAAAAATCCCTGCCGGCCGTCGCTTGTTTCAGGAAGCTGAGTATATGGAAGCGATTTGACAAAATCTGCCGCCATCATGACTGCACTGACCATATCTGGACGCGCATTTCCGGTGTGGATTGAATTTCCGGTAAAAACTACGTCAGACTTGAAAGCGTTGAAACATTCGGTCTCCAGCTCCCCGATATGACCGCCGTCAACGGTATATGCAGCCTTGGATTTTATAAGATTGAGCGGAACTTTGTCCATGCCGTGACCGGTTTCTTCATCCGGTGAAAAAATCACTTCGATTTCTCCATGGCGGATTTCAGGATGCGCAATCAAAAATTCAAGCGCCGTCATTATTTCCGCTACGCCTGCCTTGTCATCCGCACCCAAAAGCGTGGTTCCGTCACTGGTAATAACGGTATCTTCCTGCTGGCCTGCAAGATAAAGCGCCGGATCTTTTGCCGGATCCAGGACATTTCCGTAAGGCAGCGTGATTTTTTCTCCATTGTAATTCTTATGGACGATCGGCTTTACGTTAAGGCCTGTAACTTCTTCCACCGTGTCGATATGCGCAAGAAGACAAAAAGACGGCACATTTTCTTTTCCGCTGGAAGCTTTGAGGCGTGCATAAGTATAGCAGTTTTCAGTGGTCTGTACGTCATCCAGTCCCATGTGCTTCAGTTCCTGATTCAAAACCAAAGCCATGTCCCTCTGCTGCAAGGTGCTGGGCATTATACCCTTGTCTGCATTTGAACTATCGCTTTCAGAATAGATTTTCACATAGCGCAAAAATCTTTCTAAAAGGGAACCCGCATAAACCGTTTCAAAAATATTCTCAGAGATATTTATCATACTTATAGAATAACCTAAGACTCATTTTTCTTCAATAAATAAAAATCCCGGAACGAGCCGCTTATTACAAACTTCGTCCCGGGATGCAAAGCTGTATTGAGGCATTAAACCCCAGCGTCAATCACTTTCCGATTTTTTTTCTTACGATCAGAGAACCGACCAAAAGAACCGCTCCGACAATCCAGGAGATAAGTCCGCTTGCGACTATGCCCAGACCTTGCGTCAAGCCTGCAACGAGATATGTGACGAACGAAACGGCAACAACATGGATTACATAAGGGAGCTGGCTTGAAACATGGTTCACGTGCTCACATTGCGCACCGGCACTTGCCATGATAGTCGTGTCTGAAATCGGCGAACAATGGTCTCCTGCAACCGCACCTGCCATACATGCAGAAATCGAAATG
>JAFOTA010000110.1 GCA_017421145.1 Treponema sp. | reverse complement strand
ACGGCGCAAAGAATCATGATGGCACCGTCAAGAACGCGCAGTGAGCGCTCAACTTCAACTGTGAAGTCAACGTGTCCTGGTGTGTCGATCAGGTTGATTGTGATGTCCTTCCAGTGAACCTGTGTTGCTGCGGACTGAATCGTGATTCCACGCTCACGCTCCAATTCCATGTTGTCCATTACAGCACCAACACCATCCTTACCACGAACTTCGTGAATTGCATGAATCTTGTTGCAGTAGAACAAGATACGTTCTGAAGTTGTTGTCTTACCAGAGTCAATGTGGGCACTGATACCGATATTACGTACTTTGGTAATATCAAAAGCCATATTGTTTACCTCTCAAAAAAGAATTTCCACATATAGAGATTTTACGGTTTGTGACACTATAAAGGAAAGCGGTATAAATTTCAATAGTATGGAACGAAACTACAATAAAAATCCCTAAAAAACAACGGACAGACTGATTTTTGCCGTCATGGAAAAGAATTTCCACTTCTTTTTGAGCGAAACCGAAAAACCGGATGAACCGGACAAAAAACCGGAATCTCCGAACTTCGATGAAAAAGAAACTGCGGCGCACTCGATCAGCGGACATCCGGGGGAAAACGACGCATCCAGGGAAAGACTTGATTTTCCGCCGCCCGTATTCCATGAAACCGAAGCTTCTGCATCAAAGCCGGTAAACGGAAAAGAAGCCGACGCACCTGCACCGCACGACCATTTTCCACCGGGGAAAGAACAATCGAAAAAAGCGTCCGCGGAAACATTGCCCAGTCCGTATTTCATGCGTCCGTCCCACCGCACTTCCAAAGAGCCTGGCAAATGACCGGGTGAACGGAAGCTTTCAAGGCCGATCTGGAAAAACAATCCGTTGGAAATCTTTACGTCCTTTGCATAGAACGAAAACTGAGGATTCATCTGAACCTGCATCCATACCGGGATTCTTTTGCCCGATGCGGAAATCAAAAGAGGGTCGCCCGCATAAAACGAGGAATTCACCGTAAAACATGAGGCGGAAAACGAAAGATCAGACCGGAACCACGGATAGAAAAAACCGAAAGGACTCTGGCTCAGCGCAAAGCATAAAAAAACTTCGGCGGAAGGAAAAACCAAGGAAAGCTCGGCATCCGCAGAAAGAAAGCGCCCCGGCAAAAACGGTCTTTCCGTCGAAAACCAAGATGACCTCTCAGCGCTCCCGTAAACCGACGAACATGCATTGAGCGAAACCGACGCTGATTTTGCAAAAGGAAACGGAACTTTCTTGCTTACGGAAGCAAAAAAATCATTTTCCATGGTCGCACCGAATTCCAATGCAGGCACAAAACAATTTTCCGTGGAAGGTTCCAGCACAAGGGCAACGGAAAAAGGAGCGGCAGAAGACGAAAAACCAGGAATCGAAGGCCTTATACCGGATGCAGGAAGCGAAAAAGCCCGCAGCGCACCATAAGATGAAGGAACGGGAGATTTCAGCCTTGAAACCGCACCTCCGAATCCGAGAGTCCCTGAAAGCAGCTTCAAGCCAACGGGAAAATCATCCGGCAAAATGCTTGCCCTAAGCCCGAAGCGGAAATCAGAAAAATCAACGGGAGGGGGAAAATCAGAAAACCGTGCGTAAGGAAGCCTGAACGAAAAAATCCCGGTCAAATTCGAAAGCCTGAGCCTTATCCCCGAATCTGCCTTGATTTTGGAATCAGAAGCATCCTTATGCACGGAAAAAACTGATGACACCGACGACTGAAAATCGATGCCGCGTAAAGAAAACAATCCGTCCGAAAAAACAGGCGGAAGAACCATAAGGAATAAAAATGACAGAAACAATCTCTTCATACATTATTATGTTCCGAGAAAATCAGGAATGTAATCAAATCTGCATTTTTTTTTAGTTCCCTAGGCATACTTTGTTTTTTGAATTATAATGGAAGGGCGGGACAACCCCGGCAGCCGCACATTAGGAGGGTAAAGTGAAAAAACGTCTTATTTTTTTGATGATTGCGACAATGATATTTTCAGTATCCACGGCAGCGGCAACGACCGGTGAAGATGAAGAAGGCGAAACGGGCCTTTATATAAGCGCGAACATATACGGTGCAAGCGTTTACGTGGACGGTCTGCACAAAGGAATAACTCCGCTCACGATAACCGGCATGACACCTGGAAAGCACAGGCTTGAAATCACCAAGGTACATTACGCAACCGATCTTTCATACGTCATGGTCGAAGAGAACGTCATAAAAGAAGTGACATGCGACCTGCAGAAAATCAGCGGAAAGCTTACTGTCATCTCAAATCCTGAAGGAGCCGCTGTCTATTGCGACGGAAACATAACGACCTCCAAGGGAATAGAGCTTGATGAAGGCGAACATTCGGTGCTTGCAAAAAAATTCGGCTATGAAGAAAAGACCGATTCCGTAAACATAGTCCGCGGAAGGGAATACACCCTTGCCATGAACATGAAAAAAGCTGATTTCAAGCTGCTTTCATTCGATTCCGAAAAGACTCTCTTCAATCCGAAAGATTACGGCTACAACGGAAGCATAGAATTCAACGTCTCCGTCACCGCCCCGGAAACAGGCAGGCTCGAAATCACGTCGAGCGAAGGTGAAACGGTATACACAAAAGAGATTTCTTTCACTTCCTGGGATCAGAAGGAAAAATGGACGGGAAGGGATGAAGACAATTATATAGTTGAAGACGGACTTTACACCGCAACGATGACGGCCGCAGGACAAAGCTTTTCATACAGCTTCACGGTGGACTCAAACATAGTGCGCCCCATGCTCACCCAAAGCCAGAGCGGACTTGGACTTGGTTCCGTTGCAAGCGCACGGCTGTATCCAAAGCACTCAAACCTTCTGACCGTTGAAAGCGGAGCGTCGTTCACCTCAGGATCCGATGTTTTCTACGGAGTTCCGATAACAGCATCGATAGCAAGGTCATTCACCAAAAACATAGAAATATCAGGAACTTTCACAGGACTTGTCAAAGACGGTTTCAACTACGGATTCAACGTGACCGCAAAATACGCTTCAAGCTACCCTCTTGCAAAGGAAACCCTTTTTTACGGCGTGTTCGTCAGGTTGGGAGGAAGCTCCGCAGCGTCATTTTCACCGTATGGAATCGACGTGGGATGCGGTCTTGGAGGAGGAATCATTCTCGGCTACCTGATTGACGACATATACATAGGAGCAGAATCAACCGTGCTCTACAAACCTGTAACCGGGCCTTTTTCAAGCAGCGGAAACGACGTTTTGTGGAAGAACGGACTGATGGTGCAGAAATGCTTCGATACGGTCGGAATGGGAATCTACGCTTCTTTTGCATCAGGATTCGGAACATACGAAAGCGGCGACGGACTTGAAACGGTAGATTTGGAATCACCACTTAAATCAGGCGATTTCGGCGGAAGATTCGCGTTCTATGTAGCAGGGCTTCCGTTGGCAGTAGGATTGCAGGGCGGTGTCATGATCGTTTCTGCAGAAGGATCACAGTCAATCTTTTCGGACACAAGCTCGTTCTATCCTTACGCAAAGCTGAACGTCACCTGGATGTTCTGAAGCCTATGGAAATGGTTTTGACGGGAACCGGGACAAGCCATGGAGTTCCGGTAATCGGATGTGATTGCAGGGTATGCCGCTCATCCGATGAAAAAAACAAAAGGAACAGATGCTCAGCCTACGTTTCTTCACCTGCACGCATAGTAATCGACACGGGGCCGGAATTCCGCATCCAGGCGCTTAAATTCAACATAAAATCCCTTGATGCAGTGCTTCTCACGCACGGTCATGCAGACCACTTGAACGGACTTGATGATCTGAGGGTGTTCAGCCACACAAAATCCGTGGATCCTTCAAAATGCAGCTCAGACGAAACAGAAGGCCCGGGACTCCCGATCTATTCGAATGCACGCACGTTTGAAGACGTAAAAAAACGCTTCGACTACATTTTCACACCGGTAAAGGAAGGCGGAAGCAAACCCAAGCTATCGTTCATAGACTGCGCACGCTTTTCAGCCCGGAATCCGCTCGTCATAAAAAGCATTTCGATAATCCCAGTTCCGCTGATCCACGGTTCGCTCGAAACATGCGGATGGATTTTAAAGGACAGCTCCGACGGAAAATGCATTGCATATTTAACTGACTGCAATTCAATCAGCGGAGAATCATTTGAAATCATAAGGTCTGTAGGGAAAATAGACCATCTTGTAATCGATGCGCTCAGGGAAAAACCTCACTCAACGCACTTTTCGTTTCTTGAAGCCATGGAAGCCGCAGAAAAAATAGGAGCCGGGCACACATGGTTCACGCACATGACGCACAACATGCTCCACTCCGAAGTGCAGGACTACATCGCCAAAAAAATCCCGGAGTTTCCAGGACTTGAAAAAATAACAAAGGAAGGCGGATCAGTTTCCCCAGCCTACGACGGACTCATACTATGACAAGATATTGCGTGAAATGCCGGAAAGATTTTGATTTTACAATAAAAAGCATAAAGGACATGGACAACCTGGTATGCCCCGAATGCGGCCTGAAGATTGACAAAAACAGCCGGAACCCCGACTTGGACAAATCTGCTGACATGGAAAGGACGGCCGATGCCATAGGCTCCGCGATCAGCGTCATGGCAAGGATAAACTATATTTTCTATATAAGCGTCTCCCTTGTTGCATGCGCGGCATATTTTTTCCATCTGGACACGCTTCTTTACGTGATGACAGGAATCAGCCTCGGTGTGTTTTTCATACAGCTTTTCTCACAGTCACTTTCATTCAGGACAGGCCTTATTTTTCTTCCGGTAGGTGCAGCCGCAGGATATTTCATTTTTAAATCCATTCAGGGAGCATGCCTTGGAATAGCGGTGGTTTTCATAATCAGGCATCTTTTAAGGAACCTGTTTTTCTTCATCTTCAACAAGCTCCTTTCCATTTCTGATTCAGGGAAAAAATAGCCGTTCCTTAGTTTTAATCCGCACGGATCATGTCTATCACGCAGATCGTACCGTATTTCGGATGCACGTCTATCGCGACCCCGGCATGTGTCATGTCCTTGTTCAGAAGTATGCGCCTGTGTCCACGGTCAGAAACCCCGTCATCAACCAAAAGCTGTATCACTATGTCCTTTGCGGTGTAGCATCCCAGCGAAACAAGCTCAGCGGCCTTGCTCCACGAAACGGATCCGCTCACCCTGTCAATCCATGAAGCATCGCTTGCAGACTTGCCGCTCTTTTTTGCCGAAGATGCGAAATCTGCCGCACATTCATGCAAATCGGTTGAAAAATCAATTTTGGAAACTGCACCCAGGCCGTTCAAATCAGAAATCAGCTCGGAAAGCGCTTCCTGCCAGCTGTTTTTTTCGGAAGTGACCAAATCCAAAAGCCTTGTGCGGACATAGCTTGCAGGAGAAACGCGTGCGAAATTTATTTCTTTCAGAACTTCGACCTCCGCATTGGTAATGTCATTGCCGTAATCAGAATTGCCCGACAAAAACACAGATTCGGAAGCCGGGGTAAAACCGCGCGCAAGCTCAATCAACGCCATGCCGCCGTAGATTCCGTGTATTCCGGTTGCAGCACCTGCATATTCATAGGCCTGTGAAAGAAGGGCTTTCCTGCGGTTTCTCAAAGAAGATCCTGCATCTATCAAAAGACATGCAACGGCCGTTTCAGGTGTTTCTTGTCCGAAATAAAGGATTTCACTTCCGCCGTTAAGAGTACCGTATCTTGCAATCCTTGACAGCCATGCAGAATCATAGGCCGTGGAAGATGTTTTTCCCTGTGCGCTGACCTGCTCTGCCGCCGCATTGCACAACCCCTCCGCCGTTTTGAGCTGAGGAACCGGTTTCATGCGCTCCATTTCCCTGATCAGCTCGGAAAGTGCCGTCTGGAACGGATTCTTTTCTTTTTTGACAAGCGGTTCAAGCCTGACTTTTGAATATTCCTTTGGATTTGACCTTGCCCAGTTGATTTCTGCAATTATATGCTCAGCCCCGTCGCCTGCAAGAAGTCCTTCAAGCGGAGTGTTAGTCTCATCATGCCATGAAGCCAGGTTAACGCATACAACCGCGCTTTTTCCCACATACGCACCTGCATAATTCAGGCCGGGCGCAAGGATGTTGCTCCTGTTTTTTGAAGAAGAATCAAGAAGCATCTTTATGACTGCCGCACGCGGATCCGTTTCACCTGCAATGAAAGCCTCCGCAACGGTTCCCCAGTCCCTGACGCTCCTTATGTTTTTTTCCCATTTCGGGTTCTGCGCCATGGGACTTGATTTTTCAAGATAATCCATGGATTTTTTTGATGAATCGCACAAATCGTCGTTGTATGAAAGCTCCGTTACGGGAGTGAAATTCTTCAGGTATGAAATCAGCTCGGAAACCTCTTTTTGGAATTTTCCGTTGCCCTTGGAAATAGGCTGAAGCCTGGTTGAAATATATTCAAGGGGTTTTGTGCGCACAAGATTGATTTCGCTCACAATCTGCCGTGCCGAATCCTCATGGTACAGAATGCCCGGAAGATCGGAGTATGAAATGCAGTCGGAAGCAAAATCAAGGACGCATGCATGACCATATTCAGCATCAGTGATTATTGAAGACGCTGCGTGTGAGAATCTGTCGGATAAAACGGCCCTACGGTGAGTCCGGTCAGGGGTTTCTATGTCCAAAAGAAGCGAAAGGACTATATCCCTTGCCTCAGAATATCCGTATACGGTCATTTCACCCGAAAAAGTCCATGAAACATGCTTTGAAAGGCGTGCGGAATAATCGGAACCGCTTTTGTCCCTTGCAGTTTCATAAAGCCCCTTGGACCATGCCAGCTCAGAAAGAGGATTCATGGTGCGCATAAGGGAAATGCATTCCACCACCGCTGACTGGTACGTGCCGAGCCTTCCGTCAACCAGAGGTTCAAGTACTTTCTTCACGTATTCCTGCGGTTTTGTGCGTGCAAAATTGATTTCATCGATTACTTTCTTATCTTCCGTAGTCTGAGCAAAACAAATCCCGAAAGAAAAAAAGACAAAAACCGTCAAAGTCAAGAATCTATTCTTCAGCTTCATATTCCCCTCAATTCCATGATATAGGATTTAGCTGATTTTAACAAGATTTTTTTGCGGAACAAGACAAATGAAGGTTTGCGCCGCATTTGACTACTGCAGAAAAGCAAAATATAATGGTACAAAAGGAGCTTTATTTGAAAAGGATATTTTTTGTTCTTGCCGCCGCATCAGCACTTGCCGCATTTTCATGTGCCACAAACAAGGCAGTGCAGAAGGTTCCGGATGCAGGAAAAACGGAGAAAAAAGAGACGAAAGCCGCTGAAGAACCCGCTGACCCTCGCGCACCGCAGATTCTGGACATGGGATTTTCCGACAACATCGGCAAAGCGTCAAAAAACGCCGCATCTTTCAAATCCGGGGGACCGGCCGTCCTGTACATGAAGCTCAGGGATTCTGAATGGGATTTGTCAAAAGTCACGGTCACCGCAGAATCAAAGGACAAAAAAGCAAGTCCGATAACCATAGAATTCGATTATCAATATGAAGAGGAATTCGTATTTGCAGAAAAACTTGACGTACCCGTCGAAAAAGGAATATGGACGTTCACCGCAACCGCATTCGACCATCAGGGACGCAAAAGCAAAAGCCGCTCGGCATCAATAACGGTCGAATAAGATTGTGCAACGGAAATCTATGCCAAAAAAGCACCCTGCATGAGGCCTTCAAACTTGCAGAGTTTTCCGCTTGCCTCAAGTATGTCCTTGTAAACCCCGGCTCCGGTAAACGCAAAGACAGCGTCTCCCATAAGCTCGGCATCGTGGCACACAGGGATGTTCGCTTTCATGCCCGTAACGTCGCACTTCATCTTTATCCATT
>JAFOTA010000109.1 GCA_017421145.1 Treponema sp. | reverse complement strand
TTTCAAAAACGGACAGGTCTATTCACAGTACGTCGATGAAAACGGAATCCCGTCAATCAGCGAACCGGACAATCCGAACGGAAGTCTTTTTGCAATCGAAGGACTCACAAGCCCGGATGGTCACGTCCTCGGAAAAATGGGACACAGCGAACGCACGGTCGGAAATGACAAAAACGGAGCCAGCGTTGATTTGATTAAGAACATCGCAGGAAATCCGCTTGAAAATCCAAAAGAAAATTCCTGCCAGAATCTGTTTGCGGCAGGAGTTTCATACTTCGCATAACCGTAGGGGGGCAAGGTATTTTTATCTTGTCCCCTTTTTTTCTAAATTAAGGATTCCAAAACATGAACGAGTCACATGAAAAAGATACGCGTTTTCTCGCAAGCACGATGCATGAAGTCCGCACGCCTATTCAGACCATACTCAGCACGACGGAACTTCTTTCAGAAACTGCACTGAACAAAGAACAGCTCGAATATGTCCGGCAGATTGAATTCAGCGCAAACGCCTTGCTTCAGCTTGCCAATGATGTTTTGGATTATACAAAAATTGCATTTTCAGATTTCCACTTGGAAAACATTCCTTTTGACATTATATCCCTTACGGAAAAAGTCGTAGATCTGATTGCCATCGAAGGATTTTCAAAACATCTGGAAATCATAACGAACATTGATTATTCAATGCCAAAAATCGTTACGGGCGATCCGGTCAGAGTTCAGCAGATTCTTTTGAACATTGCAAAAAATGCCGTCAAATTCACCGAAACAGGATACATACAAATCAGTCTGCGCATGGTGAACGGCCAGATTTATTTTGAAGTCATGGATTCGGGAATCGGTGTTTCAAAAGAAAAACGTTCGATGATTTTCAACAGCTTTTACCAAGTTGACTCATCGACCACGAGATGTTACGGCGGAATAGGTTTGGGGCTTACAATCTGCAAAAATCTTGTGGATATCATGCATGGAACGATCGGTGTAAAAGACAATCCTTCAGGCGGTTCAATCTTTTATTTTTATCTTCCGCTTGAGCTTTCTGATTTCAATCCTGAAAAAAATTTCACGCTCGATGCTCCTACTTCCACAAAGATGCTGATTGTCGATGACAGTTCACTAAGTCTTTTGAGTCTTGAAGAAAAAATGCATGCCATGGGTCTTAAAAACATCGTGACAAGTGCCAGCGGAAAAGACGCTCTTGAAAAACTGGATCAAGCGGCAAAATCAGGCGCACCTTTTACGGTTGCGTTCATCGACATGATTATGCCCGGCATGGACGGATGGAGGCTTGCAAACGAAATAACGAAAAATGTTTCGCTAAACGGGCTAAAGCTTTATCTGATGGTACCGGAAGGACAAATGGGCGGCGACGCAAAAATGAAGCTGCTCAACTGGTTCAACGGTCAGATTTACAAACCTATAAAACGAACTGCATTGCTCAACACATTGGAAGATGCTTTTTTGACTCCGCTGGATTTGCAGCCTTATGAAAGCGACATGCAGCCCGAAAAGAAGATTTATTCAATTAAAGATGAAAAACCCAAGGCTGTTGTTTTAAAACCAGACGAAAAAAACGTTGCCTCCGGTCTGAAAATTTTGATTGCGGAAGATCATCCTGTGAACAGAAAAATAATGGAGACATTCCTTTCCCGTTATGGTGCGGAAGTTTTTTCAGCAGAAAACGGAGAAGAAGCAGTAAACGTCGTAAAAGAAAATCCTGGAATCGACATGATTTTCATGGACATACTCATGCCTGTCAAAAGCGGCCTTGACGCAACGATCGAACTGCGCAAAAACAATTATCCTGGAATAATAATCGCATGCACGGCAAACAACAATGACGATGACTTTGAGCAATACCGCAACCAAGGAATGAACGACATTTTAATCAAGCCTTTCAGAAAAGAAATAATAAAGGAAACGCTTGAAAAATGGCGGATAATCCTTGACGTTCCCGAAGCGAAGCAGATTATGCTTTTGGCAAGGCTAAAAAATGAAACCGAAGACATCTGGGACGTAACTGCTTTTATGGACGGCGTTGGAAACAATGACAAAAAAGCAAAAGACATGCTCGATGCATTTTTTGAAGAAAGCAAAATCGTCATGGATAAAATCAAGCAGGCCCTTAGGAATTCACCGGTAGATTTCAAATCTGTCGAAAATCTTTCCGAAAGACTTATCGAATATTGCGACTCGATAAATGCATTCGGTCTTTCAAAACTTGCAAGGGAAATCAACGATGCGGCGAAAAACAACGAGCACATAGGAACTGAAGCTTCCAACCTTGATTTTTCGATTGATTTCATAAACCTCAAAAACATAACCGAAAACTGGAGAACATCGCTGTAGACTATGGAAAAATTCATGAAAACAAATTATCACACGCACACAAATTTTTGCGACGGAAAATCAAGTCCCGAAGAAATGGTAAAGGCTGCCGTTGAAAAGCATTTTGACATCCTTGGGTTCAGCTCTCATTCAATGTTTCCGTTTGCAAGCGACTGGCATGTTTCATACAAAGACCATCCGCTTTATGCACAGGAAATTGCACGGCTAAAAGAAAAGTATTCCGGTCAGATTGAAATTCAGACAGGTTTTGAAGCAGATTTTATCCAAGGTGTGTGCGCTCCTGATTTTTCACGCTATGCTGATTTCGCACCAGATTTTCTGATTGGAGCCGTCCATTATGTTCCGGGCGAAAAAGGATTTTTTGAAGCAGACGGAATTTTTTCAGAAACAAGGGAAAAAATAAAAACCGTATTCGGCGGCGACCGCAAAAAAGCAGTTCAGGCATATTTTGATTTTGAGCGCACAATGATCAGGACATGCAATTTCACGATACTCGCGCACTGTGATTTGATCAGAAAGCAAAACTCACCGAAAGCCCCTGACAAGCTTTTTGACGAAAACGAATCCTGGTATAAAAACGAAATCAGTGAAACAGCAAAAGCAATCGCAAGTGCAGGTATATGCGTGGAAATCAACACGGGAGGCATGGCAAGAGGCTATCTTGATGAACCTTATCCTTCCATGGAATTCCTTGAAATGCTGTGCGAAAAAAATGTCCCGGTTACAATCAGCTCGGACGCACACAGCCCGGAACATTTGGATTTCGCATTCGACAAGGCATTAAATCTTGCAAAAAAATCCGGATACAAAGAGATTCAATATTTTACCGGCGGAAAAATGCATTCACAAAAAATCTAGCGTAACGATACGCCAATGACT
Source organism: Treponema sp. (assembly GCA_017421145.1). The sequence goes on along the minus strand of JAFOTA010000109.1, from coordinate 4,163 downwards.
ATTTTTGAATAACTTCAAGATTCGTAAAGCGCACGTCAAGGATTTTTGAATTTTCAAGGACAGATTCATTGATCAGCTTGAGGATTTCTAGACGGAGCGCCCTTTCATTGGAAGTTTTCAAGCTTTCGCGTGTCTGCTTTGAAAAGAAATTCCTCAGGATATCCGTAATTTCAATCTTACGTGAAGTGATTTCGGAAGATGTTTTCTTGTCATTCTTTTTATATCCGAGAACGACCTGTACGCGGACTATATAAGGCTCGGAATCGACTATATAAGTTTCCAGCTGGCTGATTGAAGAATACCAGTCATATGCTTTTTTGCCCTTCACGTTGTCTGACTGCTCAGAAAGGATTTTTTCGTTTTCCAGATTGATTTCATAGCTTTTCTTGCAATCAGAGCAAAGATATAAAGTCTTGTCTTCATCCACAACTTTATACAGCTTTACGTTTTTGTTGCCGCATTCATCGCAGGTTCCGGTTTTAGAGCATGAAACACCCCCAATCACACAGGCGGCCAGGACAATCAGAACAAAAAGAAAACGTACATTTTTCATATTTCCTCCTTCAAATTTTTCCAAAAACTCCATTAATTGTCGGAAAAATAATGGAATTATAAAAGCGTCTTACTTACTTTAACATTTTTTCTTCTTATTGTATAATCAACGTACCTTTTTTAAAGCAGATATTTTAGTGTAAGGAAATACGTATGAACAAAATCATCGAAAAAAGACAACTGTCTGAGAATGTCTTCTATATTAAATTTGAAGCTCCAGATATTGCCAAAAACCGTAAAGCCGGGCAGTTTTTGATCGTCCAGGTAGATCAGGATTTGACCGAGCGCATTCCATTGACGATTGCAGATGCAAATGCTGAAGAAGGTTGGGTCGCAATCGCATTCCAGCCTGTCGGTGCTTCAACTTACAAACTGTCAAAGCTGAATGTCGGGGATTATCTCGGCGGAGTCTTAGGTCCGTTGGGAACACCGAGCGTAATTGAAAAATATGACCGTCCGGTTGTATGCGTAGGCGGAGGATTCGGTACGGCTCCTCTTTATCCTATCGTCCAGGCATTGAAAGCAGCTGGAAATAAAGTCATTTTGATCGAAGGTGCAAGGACAAAGGATCTTTTGATTTTCGTCGATGAAATGAAAGCCGTCTGTGATGAAGTCATAATCTGTACAGATGACGGATCAGAAGGTGAAAAATGCGTTACGACCGTTCCGCTTGAAAGATTGTGCCAGAGCGATGTTCCGCCTGCAGAAGTAATCGCCATCGGACCACCGATCATGATGAAATTCTGTGCCGCAACTACAAAAAAATACAACATCAAGACAACAGTTTCCCTCAATACAATCATGATTGACGGAACAGGCATGTGCGGTGGCTGCCGTGTAAGCGTCGGCGGCAAAACAAAGTTCGTATGCGTTGACGGACCGGATTTTGACGCTCACCAGGTTGACTGGGACAATATGATGATGCGCATGAAATCATTCAAGCCGCAGGAAACAGAAGCCTTCCACAAGTGCAAGATGGAAGCCGAAGCCAAAAAATTGGAGAAATAAAAATGGCAGAATATATCCCACAGGAAAAATTGGACGAAATAGCTAAAGAAGAATATAAAAAACTTCAGGAAAAAATTGCCGCAGGCGCTCTCACACCGAAAGACAGGATGAGCATTCCGCAGATGGAAATGCCGAGCGGAGAGCCGAAAGTCAGGGCAAGGCAGATGACCGAGGTTGCGCTTGGTTATACAAAGGAGCAGGCTGTCGTTGAAGCAAACCGCTGTCTTCAGTGCAAGAATCAGCCTTGTGTAAACGGATGTCCTGTAAACGTCCGCATCCCGGAATTCATTGCGGAAGTTGCAAAAGGCGAATTCAAAAAAGCCGCAGACATAATCAAATCAACGAATCTTCTGCCTGCAATCTGTGGCCGTGTTTGTCCGCAGGAAAAGCAGTGCCAAGGTCAGTGTACGGTCGGAAAATCAAAGAAAGACCCGACAAAATCAGTTAGCATCGGACGCTTGGAAAGATTTGTGGCAGACTACGAGCGTGAGAACAATCTTACGACTGTACCCGAAGTTGCACCGTCAACAGGAAAAAAAGTTGCCGTCGTTGGTTCAGGTCCGGCTGGTCTTACGGTTGCAGCAGATTGCCGTAAAGCAGGCCATGACGTGACCGTTTTCGAAGCATTCCACAAAGCAGGCGGCGTTACGGTTTACGGAATCCCTGAATTCCGTCTTCCAAAGGCAATCGTACAGAAAGAAGTTGAAAACCTTGAAAAAATGGGCGTTCATTTCGAATACAATTTCCTTGTCGGAAGGACTTCAACTTTGCAGCAGTTCTTTACAGAAAAAGGATTCGATGCAGCATTTGTCGGAACAGGCGCAGGACTTCCGAAATTCTTTGGAATTCCAGGTGAAAATTACATCGGTGTTTTCTCTGCAAACGAATATCTTACCCGCGCAAACCTGATGAAAGCCTATAAAAAAGGTGAAGCAGACACACCATATTATGAAGCAAAGACCGTCGTTGTCTGTGGCGGCGGCAACGTTGCCATGGATGCAGCACGCATGGCTCTCCGTCTTGGAGCAGAAAAAGTCTACATCGTTTACCGCAGGACAAGAGCTGAAATGCCTGCCCGTGGTGAAGAAATAGAACATGCAGGTGAAGAAGGAGTTGAGTTCCGCTTCCTTGAAAATCCGGTCGAAATCCTTGGTGATCCAGAAACAGGCCGTGTAACCGGATTGAAAGCCCTGACCTATGAGCTTGGTGAACCAGATGCCAGCGGACGCAGAAAGCCGGTTCCAATTGAAGGTTCAGAGCATGAGATTCCTTGTGATGCAGTGATTGTCGCCCTTGGAAACAACTCAAACCCGTTGATTCCTGCAACGACTCCTGAAATCAGCACGGATCCGCACGGACACATCACGGTTGATGAAAAGCAGGCAACAAGCATGACCAAAGTCTGGGCAGGAGGTGACATCGTTCTCGGTGCCGCAACAGTAATCCTTGCCATGGGTGAAGGCCGTAAAGCAGCCGCAAGCATCAACGAGTATCTGGCAAAATAAAAAATTGCATTTTTAAAAGGGAGTTTCAAAAACCAAACGGAATTTGAAGCTCCTTTTTTTTGTTTTTAGATTGTGAGTAACCGTTTTTTATCCGATTTGTTCTATAATATAAAGAGGAGGAATGACATGAAAATCATGAAATTTTTTACCGCTCTTATTCTTGCATCTGTATTTTTGATCAGCCCGGCAGCAGCAAAAAAAGCCGCTGGAGAAAACGATTCAAACGCCGAAACAGTAGAATCTGAAGAATCAGAAGGTCTGCTGGATACAATAATAAATGCCGGAAAGAGTGCATGGAATGCCGTCAAAGACAAGACGATTGAAATCGTAGATGACATAGGCGGTGCAATCAATTCGCTCACAACACAAATACCGGTCGGCACATGGGAATTTAAAAACGGAAAATATTCCACGACCATAATCTGCGAAAAAGACGGAAGCATGACGATTACCCAGACTGATTCGCTCGGCAGCGCAACATACACAGGCAAATACACTTCAACGGTAAACAAGATTACGTTCAAGCCTGAAAAAAAATCAACGAAAGTGCTTTTCGTAACGACATCCAAAAAGATGGATGAAACTTGGGAAATCGAATACTCAATGAATTTTTCAAAAGAAATAAAAATAACGAGCAGCCAGATTCCGAATGATGCAAACGGCTACAGTTTCGCAAACGCAACGATTTTTACGGCCGTCAAAGCTGATGCAAAGTAACTTCACCAGAAGAAAGCTCTTTTTTCGTTCCGTCTGCCATTTGAACCAAAAGACAGGCGGAATCAGTTATATCCAGGACTTTTGCTTCATAAGAACCAGATTCGTTTCCGGCAAGGGGACTTACTTTTACAATCTTGTTTTTTAAAAATGATTTTTCCCTGTACTCGTCTATAAAATCCTGATTTGTGTCCAAGATAAAAAACAGCTCCTTCATGCAAGCCGCCAAAAGCTTTGACCGGTATGTTGACGGCGAATATTCCAAAGCATCCGCGCTGATTATTCCGCCCGCTTTACCGATGTCCGCATCACAAGATCCCATGACTATGTTGATTCCGATTCCGATGACCACCGCCTGAACAAAACCTGACTGACCGGAAAACC
>JAFOTA010000108.1 GCA_017421145.1 Treponema sp. | reverse complement strand
TAACAAGTGAAACAAAGAATATGGCGGACGCAAAAAAAATTGATTTGCTTCTGTGGAGCCTGGGCCAGTAATCTTTCTTTGTAAAAAATCTGTTTTTCTCCTCCCTTGCCGGCATACCTCTATGTCGGCTGCTTTATTTTCCGCTCCCTGCTGTCTGCTATGGACTTTTACCCAAAAACGTACTAAACTATTGTAACCTCAATAAAAGATTCCATTTCGTTCGTAAAGAACAATAAGGCGGAATCAGATTTTACAGTGGGATTGCAAATGGAAAACAAATTCACCAGCCCGGCCATGCGTAAAATAAAGCTTGTCGTTATCTGCCTTCTGGCAATTGCACTTAATTTTTTCTCCGTCTTTATCTTTTATGACACGCTCAAGCTCCCGCTTTTTATGGACACAATTTTTACACTGGCGGTGCTCTTTTATGCAGGACTTTTGCCGGCGCTTATTGTTCAGATTTCCTACAACATAATCAACTCGTTTGTATGGATGTTTATAACAGGTTCCTTTGATGTCTTTATGCTGATGTACACAATCTGCGGAATACTGATTGTGGTTTCAAGCTGGCTTGTTGCAAGACACAAAAAGAATTTTGAAATCAGCCCGCTCATAACGATTCTATATCTCCTCCTTATAGCGATGCTTTCTTCTGCCTGCTCCGTGATTTCTGGCGGCATAATCGATTATTTCCACCTGAGATGCAGCAATATACCCGACATGATAAGTCCCATCAAGAAATTTACAGATGCTTTTGTACGGCAAAGGTTCAGTCTTTTTGTCTCCTGCATACTTGCCCAGGTTCCGGTCTCTTTTGCGGACAGGCTGATTACGACCTTTGCGGGCTGGGGCGTATATAAAATCATGAGGCGTTGCATACAAACGGTTTGATGCTATGGACAGGACTCAGGAAATTGCCGAACTGGAAAGCATTATTCATGATTACACGGTTTTCTTCATTATAATTGACGTGCTGTTTTTCGCGCTGCTTTTTTTTGCCGTGGTTTTCATCATCAAATTCCTCAAGGACAAAAAGAACCTTCATGCCTCCAATGAATACATATTGTATACGATTCGTGGACAGGAGGAGGAAAGAAGCCGCATTGCCCGCGAACTTCACGACACGGTGGCCCAGGACTTGCGTTACTGCAAAAGCCTTTCGGAAAAGGAAAATGCCGGGGAACTTCTTACGCAGATTTCATCCATCCTTGGCTCGACAATACAGCAGGTTAGGGCTATGAGCTACAACCTTGCACCACCGGATATAACCCAGAACGACCTTGCCGCAAACCTTATGAGCCTATGCTCTGAGACTGCGGAAAAGAGCGGGATAGAATTCCGCTTTACGCTGATAGACGGCACGGACACTTCATTTCTGACTGCGGACGAAGGACTTAACCTTTACAGAATCGTGCAGGAGGCTCTTACCAATATCCTTAAGCATGCGGAGGCGAGTGAAGCCACTGTGATGGTCAGGAACGAAAGCGGTAGCGAAGAAAAGGGACTTTACATTTTTATTACGGATGACGGAAAAGGCTTTGATCCAAAAAAGAACATTCATTTTGAAACAGGGCAGAAGCATTTCGGTCTTTCGGGAATGGAAAGGCGGGCCGCCTTAATCGGAGCAAAAATCAGTATAAACTCTGCAATAGGGGATGGAACGCAAATAAGCATTATGAAAAAGAATGGTACTATACACAAGACTAGGCGGGGGGGGGGTGTAAATGAATACATTCTTTGTTATAGAAGACCACACCCTTACCAATCTGGGGATAAGGCAGCTTCTTACGGAGCATAACGGTTTTGAGTGCATGGGCTTTGCTTTTAAAACGGACGAGGCGCTGCAAAAACTTTCGGAACTTTCAGAGAAAAAGGTGCTTCCTCAAATCCTCATACTGGATTTGTTTTTAGGTGAGGAAAGCGGAATAGACCTCATGCGCGAAGTTGTCTGGAAATTTCCTTCCGTAAAGATTCTTGTCTACTCCATGTTTTCCAAACCCGGAATTGTGACCATTGTCCTGGAAAACGGTGCCAAGGGATTTGTCTCAAAATCTGCCCCAGAGGCGGAACTTCTAAACGCAATCAAAATTGTTCTTGGCGGTGAAAGTTATGTGCAGCAGAATCTGGTTCCTTCGCTTTTTACCTACCGTACCATGCTGGACAGCTTTACAAGGCAGGAGCAGAATATCTTTAAGCTGCTTCTTGAACGAAAGACCAAGGCGCAGATTGCAAGTGAACTGAACCTGGCAAGCCGCTCTCTTGAAAACTACCTTTCACGCATTTACTCAAAGACAGGCTGCAATGACCACGAGGAACTGATTCGAAAATTTGGAGAATAAGACTCAGACTCATGCAGGGTTCCTCAAGTAATAATTTCAGTTTGCGTAGAACGGTGTGAACGGCTCATATCCGTCAAGCCATTTTTTTACGGGAACGCTCCAGTCTTTGTCGTCCTTTCCTTCTTCAACAAATTTCTCAAACTGATTTTTCATGTAGTCCCTGACCAGAGACTTGTCGTCTTCGCTGATGTCGGATTCGCGAGAAAAGAACGAGTCGATGAATTCGTAGACTTCCTTTTTTGTGCAAAGTTCCGGTGCAATCTTGTAAAGCATGTACAGACCGGCCGGTACGCAGTTTACGCTGTGCTGCTTCACATACAGAACCGACTCGCCAATCAGCGATGAGTTCAGGAAAATGTCTGCATTCCACATGTCCTTTTCTTCCTGTGTGAAATCCTCTCGCTCAAAAATCATGCGGTAAAAACAGAACGCAAGGGTCACCGTGGAAATGTGCAGGCTTGGAACGCACTCGTAATGCGGATCGGTCCTGCGAAGCCTTTTAAAACTTTTGTCGTCGGTCTTGGGTCTGTAGGTCGTGGTCATCGTATACTTGTAAAGCTTGTTCGCCTCGGGATAGGTCATTGCAAGATAGTTGTACCATTCGATTGCAATGCTTGCCGCGCTGTTGTAGCTGTATCGGTGGAAAATCATTGCAAGGGGCTGCATCCACATGCGAATAAAATTCATGTAGATTGAAAGCTTGTCCGTCCTGAAAGGAACCTTTTCGTCAAGAGCGTGGTCCACATGCTTGACCGGGCGGCGCAGAATGTGCATCCTCTGAAAATGCTGCGGAAAGAAAAACAGATTGACCATCTTCAAAAGAAAGTTCATCATCGCGACAAACGCCCTTGGATGCGCAATCGATTTCATCGTCATATAGAATCCGCCGAATTCATTCATGTGCTTCCCGCGGGTGTTTTTGATT
>JAFOTA010000107.1 GCA_017421145.1 Treponema sp. | reverse complement strand
TTTCCACAAGATTAAAAATCATCTCTTGAATGACCGTCGGAACGCCCTTTATGCAATCTTTCGTGAGGCTTTCAAGCTCAATCGAAACATTTTTTCTCTGCGCAAAGATTTTCAAAGATTTGATTACGTCGCGGCAGATTTCTTCTATGCAGATTTCCTCTTTTTCCATCGTGATGGACTCTTCATCGAGTTTTGAGAGCTTTAGAATGTCGTTCACAAGAAGAATCATTCTCTGGCTTTCATTGTAAATATCTTGTGAGAAATTGCGCATCGTTTTTTCGTCAACACTGCCGCTTTTCATAATCTCTGCAAAACCTGAAATGCTTGTCAAAGGCGTTTTTAGCTCATGGCTAACATTCGCGGAAAACTGACGGCGGATTTCTTCGCGCTGCTTTTTCTCAAAGTTTTCGTCGCTAATCCGCTTTATGAAGGGCTTGAACTCACTGAATGTTTCGTTTTTCTCAGGATTGTCAAAGTCGATTTTTTCAATTGAATCTGCGATTTTTTTTGAAAGGCTAGACGCTGCCACGCCCGAAATAATCAGCGCAAGTAAGAGAAGACACAAAAGCGGCTGACTTAAAGCGAAAATAAGAACGCCCGACGTGTATTGCTGGCAGGAAATGCGAAGAACCGTGCCATTTTGGAGTTTTTTTGCAAAGTAAAGCGTCTTTTTTAGCATTGTCGAAGAATAGCGGGACACTTTGGAAGAGCCTTTTTCCATCGCCTCGATGAACTCACTGCGGGAAGCGTGATTTTCCATTTCGGCAGGATTTGCCTTGTTGTCAAAAATCACGTTCCCCTGAAAATCTATGACCGTGATTCTGTTCCCCGTCTTTATTTCCGCAAAATCTGGCAGCAACGAAAGATAGTCGCATTCGTTCTCCAGCTCCGAAAAAATCTTGTCCTCAAAATACCTGTAAAACGAGTCGATGAAAATCACCGCGCAAACAAAATAGACCGCCACTCCAACAAGAAATGTGTTTATAAAAATCCTAAAAGTCAATGATTTAATTTTCATTTTCTGTCTCCAATAATCGAAAAATGGGCCGTTCTGCAATAAGACAGGATCTGGGCACCGCTTCTTTCTATATCAGTACAGATTATAGTTTAAAAATGTTAGATTTTGAGAATGAAAATGTTAAATCTGGGTTAAATTTTTCGGAATGATAGTATAGCAGGGGGTCTACAATCTGCTTGACCGACCCCAAGGGCAAAGACCGGAACCGGGAGGCCTGTGTGGCTGTTGCTTGTCCAGCCCAGTCCGCACTTTGCATTCAAATCCTCTCCCCCGTCAAACCATAAATCACCCAGCCTGCGATGACCGTGGCGTGGTCGCCGATTCGCTCGATATACTTGGCAATCAGAAGGTAGTCAAGGATTGTCTCGCCCTCGTCCGTCTGGCGGATTTTTTCAACCAGATCCCTTTTGATTGTGCGGTAAAGGTCGTCAATTACATCGTCACGGACAATCACATTCCTTGCCTTGCTGTAATCCCTTTCGATGTAGGAAGTCACCGCTTCGTGCAGCATTTGGATAATCTGGGCGGACATTTCGGTAAGCTCATTCATCTTTCCGTATTTGCAGTCCGGCACTTTTTGGACAAGGTCGGCGATGTCGACCGCATGGTCGCCGATTCGCTCCATGTCCGTAATCATCTTGAGTGCGGCCGTAATATGACGCAGATCCGCGGCTACCGGCTGCTGCTGGAGCAAAAGCTTCAGGCAGAGGCTTTCAATTTCCCGCTCCATCTCGTTTATCGCCTCGTCGTTCTTTGCAACCTCGCGCGCCGCATCCACATCCCGCCCCATCAAAGCAATCATGGAACTCTCAATGGCAATTTCAATCATCTTTCCCATGCTGATAATTAAGCTGTTCAATTTCCGCAGTTCTTTCTCATATCTTTCACGCATATTTTCCTCCGTTATACAAAGGCGGCTCTCCCACGCTCAGCCGAACCTTCCAGTAATGTAGTCTTCCGTCTTTTTCATTTTAGGCCTGCTGAAAAGCTGCTGGGTTTCGCCTTCCTCAATAATTTCTCCAAGCAGGAAGAAAACCGTCCTGTCGCTGATTCTGACCGCCTGCTGCATGTTGTGAGTTACAATCACGATGGTGTATTTTTCCTTGAGCTTCAAAAGGCAGTCTTCAATTTTTGATGTGGAAATCGGGTCAAGGGCACTTGTCGGCTCGTCCAGCAGAAGCACGTCCGGTTGAAGTGCAAGAGCACGGGCAATGCATAATCTCTGCTGCTGACCGCCACTAAGTTCCAGAGCGTTTTTTTTCAGCTTGTCCTTAAGCTCTTCCCAGATGGCAGCATTCCGCAAGGCTTCTTCTACAATCTGGTCAAGCCTGGCCCGCTTTTTGATTCCGTAAGTCCTGGGGCCGTAGGCAATGTTGTCGTAAATGCTCATGGGAAAAGGATTAGGCTTCTGGAAAACCATGCCCACATTTTTCCGCAGAAGGTTCACATCGATTTTCGGGTCAAGAATATTGCAGGAATTAAGCTTGTTCAGCCGCTCCGCCTTTCCGTCCTTCAACTCAATCAGTTCCTCCTGCCGCAGAAAAATCTGCCCCGTGATGCGGCATCCCTGAACAAAATCGTTCATGCGGTTTATGGATTTTAGCAAAGTAGATTTTCCACAGCCGCTTGGCCCGATAAACGAGGTAATCTGCTTTTCCCTGATTTCAAGATTTATGTTTTTGAGGGCGTGGAATTCCCCGTAGTATAAATCCAGATTTTGAATTCTGATTTTTTCATTTGCTCCCATTTTTTCCTCCCATCTTCCCCGCCACAAAGTCCGCCAGCGCGTTTATCCCCGCCACCATCACAAGCAGCACGACCGCGGTGGCAAAGGCTTCTCCAGTGTGAAGCCCCTCGGAACTGAGCACATACATGTGAATTGCCAGAGTCCGCCCCGAGCCAAAAAGATTCTGGGGAATTTGGGCGACCGTTCCGGCTGTGTAAATCAAGGCTGCAGTCTCTCCAACGACACGCCCCGTCGCAAGAATTATTCCGCTTAAAATTCCGGGAAGAGCGGAAGGCAAGACAATCTTAAAAACCGTGCGTAATTTTCCGGCTCCAAGGCCAAAGCTTCCTTCGCGTAAAGTCAAAGGAACAGCAAGCAGGGCTTCTTCCGTCGTCCGCATGATTGTCGGTAAAATCATGATTGCCACCGTTGCCGCTCCTCCCAAAAGTGAATAGCCCCAGTGCAAAAATCCTACAAAAAGCAGCATCCCAAAAAGACCGTATATAATTGAAGGAATGCCGGTTAAAGTTTCAGCTGTCATTCGGACTAGCTTTACAAATCGCTTGCCTTTTCTTGCATATTCTACAAGATAGATTGCGCTTCCAATCCCCAGCGGGCAGGTAATCAAAAGCGCAAGCAGCGTTATTACCAGAGTATTTACAAAAGCCGGAATTACCGAGCAGTTTTCTGAAGTGTATTCCCGGCTGAAAAGGCTCGGCGACAAATAAGGAAGTCCTTTTACAAGAATGTATCCAATCATAAAAAGCAGGAGAAGCAAAGTAATGCCGGCAGAAAAATAAACAGCGATTCTTACAAAAGGGGCGCCTGCCCCTCGCTCCAGCCTCCTCACTCGGCAAGCCTCGCTCCGGTGTCTTTCGCTACCCCCTCTAGCGGGCTCAAACGCCGCCCGCAACGCCTGCTCTCTTTTTCCAATCATACAGGCCCCCTGTTTTTTACAAGATTAAAAGTAAGATTTATCAGAAGGATAAAGGCAAAGAGAACCACGCCTGTTGCAATCAGGGCTTCCCTGTGCAAATCTGCGGCATAGCCCATTTCAATTACGATGTTTGCCGTAAGAGTCCGCACTCCCTTCAAAATTGAATCTGGAAGGCGGACTTGATTTCCCGCGACCATAATCACCGCCATGGTTTCTCCAATTGCCCGTCCGATTCCCAAAATGACACCTGCCATAATCCCGCTTTTTGCGGCAGGAACTACAATGGAAAATACGCTCCGTTCATGACTTGCCCCCAAAGCCCTTGCACCCTCATAATAGTTTTGTGGAACAGCATTCAGAGAACTTTCTGAAACGCTTACGATTGTAGGCAGAATCATCATGGCAAGCAAAAGAGATGCTGACAAAATTGAAGAGCCGTTTCCGCCAAAAATGTCGCGCACAAAAGGCACGATAATCATCAGCGCAAAAAATCCGTAGACAACGCTGGGAATTCCTGCCAAAAGATTTATGGCCGATTTTAATATTTTATGCAGCCATGCAGGACAAAACTTTGAGAGAAAAACGGAAGTCATAAGTCCTACCGGAAGCCCGATTATCAGTGCCCCTGCGGTAACATAAAGGCTTCCCACAATCATCGGGAAAATGCCGTACAGATTGTTTGCGGGCTTCCATTTTGTGCCAAAGAGAAAGTCTGCAAAACCGATTTTATGTATTGCAGGCAGTCCATTGGCAAACAGGAAAAGACAGATAAGAAGGACGGAGAAAATGCTGAATATTGAGCAGAGAAGAAAAAGATATTTGAAAAGAGTCTCTTTTACTTTCATAAGAACTCCAGAGGGGGAAATTCCCCCGTTTTGTTTAGTTCAGTTTAGTTTACTTCATTCCATTTTGTGATTTTTCCGGTGAAAATCGCCTCAACATTTTCTTTCGTAAGATTTTCCAGAGGATTTGCTTTGTTTACGATAACTGCAATTCCGTCAATTGCAATTGTGATTTCCTTTACGCCTTTTGCTTTTTCCGAATCCTTTAAGTCACGGCTTGCCATTCCAATATCACAGGTTCCTGCTATGGCATTGGAAACGCCCGTGCTTGAATCGCTTGTCTGAAGCTCAATTTTTGCATTTGGATTAACAGAGCCGTATGCTTCGATGAGTTTTTCCATAAGCGGAGAAACTGAGCTTGAGCCGGAAACCACCACTTTTCCTTCCGCCATGCTTGATTTGTATGCTTTTGACTGAACCTGAATGTATTTATTCCCAGCGACGATTTTCTGTCCGCCATCAGACAAAATAAAGTCCAGAAAATCCTGTGCGACAGGAGAAATATTTTCTTTTACAGCAACATTGAAGGACCTGCTGATTTTGTAACTTCCATTGTTGATATTCTCTACGCTGGGAAGCTCCCCATCGATTTTTACGGCTTTAACGCTTTCATTGAGAGAACCAAGACTTACATAGCCAATTGCATACTGAGAGCCTGCAACCCCTGCAATCATAACGGCCGTTGAGTTAGTGATGACAGCTTCATCCGTGGTAAAGTCGATTTTCTTTCCGTCCGCACCTTTTTTCTCAATTCCGAAAAGCTCAATAAAAGCACCGCGGGTTCCAGAGCCGTCTTCGCGGCTGATAACCGAAATCGTGCTGCTGCTCTTGAACTTCCGGTCGGCAGAACAGGATAGTGCGCCGCAAATCATAAGGGACAGTGCAACAAATCTTAATAATTTCATAAAAACTCCTTCGAGATTTCTCATCTCTAAACTTAAGATGATTGAAGTCTATCAGAAGCCAGTTAAATTCTTATTTTGAAATCGTTAAGTTTCTGTAAAATTTCGCGGATTTCATTTTATCCTGTACCCAATCCCGCGGATTGTTTCGATGATGTTCTCGTCGTTCAGTTTTTTTCTAAGATAACGGATATGGACATCAATAGTCCTTGTCTCAACATCAGCATCCGTTTTCCAGATTTTTGAAAGCAGCTGCTCGCGCGTGATGATGTTTCCCCTGTTTTCCAAAAGAATGCACAGAAGGTCAAATTCCTTTACCGTGAGAAAGATTTCCTTTTCTCCGCAAAAGACCTGATGCTTTGCCCTGCTGAGCCGTATTTTTCCATTTTCAAGAAGAGAATCTTTTTCTGCTGGAAGAGCTTCGTATCTTCTCAAGACTGCCTTTATCCGCGCGACGAGTTCCATAATCCCGAAGGGCTTTGGAATATAATCGTCCGCTCCTGTTTCAAGGCCTAAAACTGTATCGTATTCGGTAGTTTTCGCGGTCAGCATGATTACAGG
>JAFOTA010000106.1 GCA_017421145.1 Treponema sp. | reverse complement strand
CATTTATTTAACCTCACAAGCGGGTGTCCCCACTGGTCTAGTATATCCCCAATTCTGCTGTTTTTGCAAGGTGTCATGGTTGTCGCTGAATGATCCGGCGTTTTCTTAGAAAAGTTCCAGCTGATCCGATGCTTTCAGGGCAGGCCTGCGTATTTTTTCCATGTCGAAATTTTTCTGCATGGGAAGCGCGTCGTTCATGATTTTCAGGAAGATTTCCTTAAGAACGCGTGCGTCATCGTCAGCCCTGTGAGCCGAGCGTACCTCAACGTTGAATCGTTTTGCAAGCATCTGGAGCTTGTACTGGCCTTTTTCTGATTCGCTTCTGAATTCAGGGTGAACCCAGCGTGCAAAGGGAAGTGAATCGATCGTCATGTTCGGGATTATCGGGCGGTTCATGCGCTCCATTTCTGCATTGAGAAATCCTAGGTCGAACAATGCGTTGTGTGCAATCAGAATGGTTTCCTTTCCGCCGAGAAACATAAGAAAATCTTCGATGACGGATGATGCGCACGGGCATGAAGATACCATTTCATTCGTTATGTGAGTCAGCTGCTCAAGAAAAGCAGGAATCGGAACGGGTGGCTTGATCAGCTGGTCAAAGGATCCGAGTTCCTCATCGTAGTTGAATTTCACCGCCCCGATTTCCGTAAGATAATCAGATGACGGCTTAAGACCGGTCGTTTCGGTATCAAAGGCTACGAAAGTCGCTCCGCTGTAAAAAAGCTCGGCAATGTTTTCGTAGTCCTTGAACACAACAGGCTTTTTCCCCTGATTACTTTGCAGCATCAAGTATTGCCTTAATTTCAGATGATATTGCGTCGCAAAGCTTTCCGGCTTCTTTTTTCGCTTCATCAAGCCCGCTGTCCGTCTCTGATGCAAGAGGCACGGTGCTGTTGATGTAGAACTTGATTTTCGGCTCGGTTCCGCTTGGTCTTGCGCTTACGATCGTTCCGCCTTCGAGGAAGAACTGGAGTACGTTGCTCTTCGGAAATGAGAGAGTGTTTTTTGCACCTGGATTTGCCGGGTCGAATTCCACGCTCTGCTGTATGTCGCGGATTTTGAGGACTTTTTTTCCGCCGAGGGTCTTGAGGCCTTCTTCACGGAGCTGCGTCATGATTCCTTTCATGATGCCCGGTCCCTTTATTCCTTCGAAATACTTGCTGATTGCCCTGTCTTCGAAATATCCGTATTTCTTGTACATGTCGTTCAGGCGGTCGAGGAGGCTCTTTCCTTTGCTTGCCCAATAGAGGGTCATTTCAGCGCACATTGCGGCGGCACTTACACCGTCTTTGTCGCGGACTTCCGTTTCAACCAGATATCCGTAGCTTTCTTCAAGACCGAACACATAGTTCTTTTTTCCGCTCTTTTCATGCTCGCCTTCAAGATATGCGATCCATTTGAATCCAGTGAGCACTTCTTCCGGTTCCACTCCGTAGTTTTTGGCAATGACATCCACGAACGGGCTTGTCACGATTGAGCGTATGAGCACCGGATTTGCAGGCATCCTGTTGAATTCCTTCTTTGAAAGGAGGACGTAATCTGCAAGGAGAGCGCCCATCTGGTTTCCTGAAATAAGGACATAGTTTCCGTCTTTGTCCGGGAATGCAGTTCCGAAACGGTCAGCGTCCGGGTCTGTTGCCATAACCACGTCTGCCTTTTCTTTCTTTGCAAGCTCCACTGACATTTTGAGTGCAGGTGCTTCTTCCGGGTTCGGTTTTTCTACGGTCGGGAAATCTCCGTTTCCTTCGCGCTGTTCTGGAACAGTGATGACGTTCAGTCCGAGGTCTCCGAGAACTTTTTCAACGTGCATTGCACCGGTTCCATGGAGAGGAGTATATACTACCTTTACCGTAGATGCCTTTTCCCTGATGAGATCCGGGCGGTAGAGGTTGTCCTTTATCATTTTCTGGAATTTTTCGTCTATCTCTTTGTCAATCAGCACGATTTTGCCGGATTTTATTCCTTCTTCACGGCTTATGAGCTTTGCTTCCTTGACTGCGTTGACTTCATCGATTATGCCCTTGTCATGCGGCTCGACCACCTGTGCACCGTCAGCCCAGTATGCCTTGTATCCGTTGTATTTCGGAGGATTGTGGCTTGCTGTTACGACGACACCGGTTTTTGATCCGAGCGTGCGGATTGCAAAGCTTAGTTCAGGGGTAGGGCGCATTCCTGTGAAAAGATATGCCTTTATTCCGTTTGCGGCAAAGACACGTGCAGTTATGTCCGAGAATTTGTCATGGTTGTGCCTGCTGTCGTATGCAATGCATGCGCTCAAAGTTCCGTTCTTCGCTTCTTCCGGGAACGCCTTGATTATGTAGTTTGCAAGTCCCTGGGTAGCTTTGGAGATGTTCAGGGTGTTCATTCGGTTCGTTCCGCCGCCCATGATTCCGCGGAGTCCGCCGGTTCCGAATTCAAGGCTCTGGTAGAACCTGTCTTCCAGTTCCGCCATATCCTTTTTTGCGACCAGATCCTCTACTTCCTTGCGGAATTTCTCATCTTTTTCTTCAGCAATGTACTGCTGTGCACGGGATAAAATCTCTTTTTCATCCATACTGCTAACCTCATTGGAAAACCTGACGCCGCAGGTATATTGTTTTCGTGAAGAGAATTATATCAGAAAAAAAACAATTGTTCTATAGAGTTTGCGTTAGTTTAGACTAATTTTATGTTTTAACTTATGGTATCGGGAGCGGAGCCTTGATCAGGTAGATGTCCGAAATGCATGTGTCGTCGTATTTTGTGCCGGGATAGACATCAAGTATTTCTATCTCTATGTCCGAATTGCAGTGAAAGGATTTTCCGAAGAACGTTTTTTCCGTGTTCCTTTCAAAAAAATCTCCAAGGTTCAGAAGTTCCCCTTCATCCAGTATGTTTGACATCGTGACCTTGTGGAAAGGCCTGTCGGGAAATGTCATTTCTCCAAGCCTGATTCCGTCGACGTAGAGCGCAATCTTTTTTACGCGGTTGTTTTCATAATAGGTCTTTGATGACTTTCTGAATCCGTTTACAAGCAGGATCTGGGTGACCACACCTTCAATCTGTATCTTGATTCTTTCGTTTATGCCGGAACCGCTTTTTCCTTCCGACCATGCGGTGTTGCAGTCGTTGTCCATGAGTTTTTCCGCCGAATACACCGTGTTTCCTTCTTTCAGTTCCGATGTCGCCGTTGCATCGTACATAAGCCATTGACCGTATTTTCCGTAAAGCTTTGAGAAATAATAATTTTTGATGTTGTAGGAAACCTCAAGCTTTTTGTGCTTGTTCAGGTCGAAGTTTTTGAACGTGCGTGTGACGGTGCGTTGGTTTCCGTCAATCTTTATGTCCGCCCCGCTGATTTTCGTTATGCGCCCGTTGTATCCCGTTATGTCGCTTGCATCCAAAGTCAGCGTGAACTCTTCGATTATGCCGTTCCCGAAGCTCAGTGCCGGATACATGTTGTAGACGAAGCTGTTGTCGCTGAAATCATTTCCGTAATACACGCCGTCGTTCGTGGTTTCGATGCGGTAGCATACGGAAATCTGCGTCTCTTTGTTTGCGGCTACCTTTATTTTTGAAAGCTCCCAGTAGTTGCAGAGATCGATTTCGTCATGAATCACTTCCCTGTAAAGTTCTGACTGGAGCCTCTTTCCTCCTGCAAATATATTGTAGTAATAAAGGGTGGTAGATTCCCATGCGTTGGTCAGATTGAATGCAAAATCAATTTCCTTGTCTTTTTTTGATTTGCTTGACAAAACATAATCGCATGTGACGATTACCGAATCATCGACGAATCTCAGCGTGAGGTTTTCTTTCTTTAGGTTTATCTCCGGGTCATTTTTCAGGGTGATTACGGCTGGTTCTGCGCCCGTTCCGTTTCTCCACCAGTGTATGCCGCCGTTTGCAGACAACGGATAAGAAAGGATTAAAAATAAAACCAATGACTTCAATGCTTTCTTACCCATTCTCTCTCTCCTTGTTTATGTCCGGGAATATTTCATTCGCCCAGTTCGTCGGCTTTTTTGATCATGGTGGTTTCCCAGCGTAGCAGGCTGCGTTCTGCCGCTATGTCAGTGCCCCGGAAATCGCTCATGATTCTGAATACAGGTTCTGTTCCGCTCGGTCTCATCCAGATGAATCCGCACGGCGTACCCCTCGTGTCCTTGAACAGTATTTTCAGGCCGCCGTTTCCGTTGTTCCATGATTCTCCCGGTTCCGGTATGCGCTCTTTGGTTCCGTTGGTGAGGTAAGGCACGTAGCTTGCGATTCCGTAGATTTCCCGCACTTCCATCTGATGGGCTTCCCATTCGTCAGTGAACACGCGCCTGAAATTTTCTTTAAGTATGCCCTTGTCCTTGGTCTTTATGTCGAGCACTGCCCTTGGTTCGCTCACGCCCGTGGTGACGTATTCAGGAATGGTCGCCATTATGTCGGACATGTCGAAGTTGTCCCTGTACTTGTATTCCTGGTCCGATTTTTCGCACCATATGTGGAAAAGCCCCTTGTTCCTTGTACCGTCCGCATTTACTCCGTCACGGATTGCCAGAAGCTTTACGAGCGCCATTATGGTTGCCAGAGGATCCCTGACGCTTGAAGGATAGGTTATGTTTCCTCCGTTGCTTCCTTCGCCCAGAATCCTTACGGTGTAGCCTGAGTCACGTTTTTCGCGCGCAAGGTTCACGACGTTCGCTTCACCGACTTCCGCCCTGAAAATATCTATTCCGAATCCGCGGCATATTTCGTCCATGCGGAGAGATGTAGGTCCGTTCACTGCGATTGCTTTTTTTCCGTATTTTGCGGTGGCTTTCCACAAAAGGCCTTTTTGAGGAAGGTTCTTCTGCTTCCAGATTTCAAACGCCTCTTCTGCAATCACGCTGAGTGCGAAAACGTCCTGTGCCGTTATTATATGCGATGATTTGTCCTTTGAATTCCAGTAGACTATGTTTCCTCGGTCACCGTCGCAGTCAGGCATGTATCCGAGTATTGCGTCTTCCATGCCGTCTTTGTGGAGGTCGTCCATTACTGCTGCCGTCCATGTGAGGTTCTCCGGTTCCGGGATTATTGCATGCGGAATCGTTCCAGGCTCGTTGTTGAAAGGAAGGAAATTTATTCCAGCGGCCGGAAGCACTTTTTCGTCTATTGATGCGGATCTTGCTGAACCGTTCATGTCCGCGATTATTCCTACTGTGTTTTCAAGGAGTGAAGCCCTTATCGTGCTGTAAATCTCATCCTGGATGTGGACGTCGCTCGTTCCGGTGATTACGCCCGTGATGAAATCTTCATATGCCCAGAGGCATTCTTTTTTATACTGGTCCATCAGCATGTACGCAAGCTTAAGTTCACCTTCTCCGGCTTGTGAAAGCATGTCCAGCGCCCTTTTTTCAGAACCTTCCTCCGCGCACTTTGCCTTGAACGATTTTATGAGCAGGTCGGTTTCTTGACCAGGGAGAACGCCCCCGTCATTCAGGCCGAATTTTATTCCGTTGTGTCCGACCGGGTTGTGGCTGGCAGAAATGTATACGAATCCGTCCATGGATCTTGCATACGCCATGATTTCCGGAGCCGCAGCAATGCCGACATAGCGTATGGATATGCCTTTCAGCACGAGAACCCTCAGTACTGCGTCCGCAATCTTTTCGCCCGTAGGCCTGGTGTCCCTTGCCACTGCAACTGTAGGCTGCTTTCCGCTGACTTTTTTTGATATGTATTCGGCGAATGTTTCCGCGATAAGAGCAGAGAGAGCCGTGTTTGTCTGTCCGATTTCAGGTGATTTGTCCTCACCGTCTCCTGATTCTGCAAAGACCTTTCTCCAGCCGGATGCAGAAAGAATCATGTTGTGTTCCATAGCTTAAAATTATAAACCGTAATTTGGAATATATCAAGGCAACATTTCAACAAAAAAGGGAGCCGCCTGAAAGCAGATCCCTTCTTGTGCGCATGAAAGCCTGGATTGCCGATGTCAATATGCTTCTATAGTATAGGTTGTGTTCTGTGATCCTCCGAGGATGTCCATTACGGCCACGTCAAGCTTGTTGAGTCCCGGATGGAGCTGCACGTTTCCAAGGAGCTGCCGTTTTTCGTCGGGGTAGACCACGTCCGAAGGATACGATGAATTTCCGCTCACACAAAGCTTTCCGTTCATTTCTTTCATTGAATCGTATGAGATGCTTTCTATTGTTGCGCCGTTCAGCGATACCACGGTCTTGTAAGGTACCGAGATGTCCTGCCTGGTGTGGTAGACCGCATATTTTCCTGCCGGAAGATTTCTTTCAAGCACCAGAAGATGAGTGTTTCCGTTCTTGTCGTCCAGTGAAACAGTTCCTATTGAAAGAGGAAGCTCTTTTCCGATCTTTGGCATTGACGTGCGCGGATTTATGGCAAGACCCTGCTTTATGTCCAGCACCATGAACTCAAGGCAGCTTTGACCCGCCTGCCATCCTGAGTTGCCGCTTTCACCGAATTCCTGGCCTACAGAAACGGTGTCCATGTCGAAAAGCTCGGGATGAAGGCTTTCTTCGTCAAGGTTTCCGTAAACCGTCGAAAAATCAGCGTCATGCGCTATTACAACGGCGTTTCCCAAGGGGGATTCGAACCATCCGTAGTCGTTGTTGTGCTCGGTCATCACGATTGCCACGTGTCCTGAATCTGCGGCCTTTACTACTGAAGAATCCCTGAAAATAAGGGATGAGCCCATGGTTCCGCCGCGGAGCTGACCGAAGTAGGAGAAAAATGAATCCGATGAAGTTTCGTCCTGAGGCCAGTCAAAAGCTATTGCACCCGAAACAGCGGAAAGGACTGCCGCCGCCGCAAGAATTTTCCTTACGGTACTGCATTTTACCGTTTTTTTCATCTGCATCCTCCTATTTTCTTGAAAGGTTCAGGCATGAGATTTTAGTGTCCCTGCCCAAGAACAGCTTGTCGCCTTTTACCTGTATGAAAGCGCATCCTGCATCGAAGCTGAATTCCGCCACCGGATGATCGGCAGGCTCTATGATTGTCACTGTATATGTTCCGTCTTTTTCGCTGAGCACCGCCGTAAGCCATGAATCCTTGAATTCTTCGATCTGGACGATCCTTCCTTCGACCGGGACTTTGCGCGAGACAAGCTTTTCCATGTCGACTATGCCCATCCCGCCCCTGTAGTTGTAGTATATGGTCTTTCCGTCCTTTCCGAATTTTACAAGCACCTGGCTGTTGAAGTCTTCGTCAAGGTATTCATGGAAGATTATCTTGCTGTGTCCGTCGTCAGTTTTTTGGGCTACCACGAACCTCTGCCTGTTCTGACCGGAAACGCATGCGACTGTCTTTCCGTCATCGGAGATTGCGGCACCTAGTATTACCGGGACTTCACTTCCGCCCGGAGCGAATTTCTGTATCAGATGCCCCTCATGGTCGAATGATGCAAGGTTTCCGTCTGCAAATCCTGCGATGACACCGCCTCTGCTCGTTGAAAAGGCAGTGACCGGTGCGTAGCTTTCATATTTCCATTTTATGTCGCCCGATCCGCTGCAGCCTGCGAATGCATTTCCGCCCGGGAAAAAGAGATATACGTGCGAATCACCGAAAAACGGGAATCCCTGTTCTTTTATCGTTCCGGCCGGAGTTCCGTCAGCCTTGTAGAAATCCGTGGAATCGTTGTTGGAGCCGTATACCGCGTAGTATGAATCAGAAACGGCAGCCTTGAACGGATATGGAATCCTTGAGGCTATTTTGCCGTCCTCCGTGAAATATCCTATGTTCTGACCGAGCCGGTAGGGAATCAGACCGGTGCTTGGAGAAACGGTTTCCTGATCGGAAATGTCAACAGTCCATTCCGGGCTTAGGTGAAGTTCCGTGCTCAGCATGCGGAATGCCAGGACTATGTAGAGCAGGCAGAATATTATGACTGCGGCTATTATCTTGATGGTCTTCTTGGATTTTTTCATGATACAGCCATTCTATTAAAACACCGTGATTTTAGCAAGTGCGCGTTTTGTCCGGGGAGAGGCATTCTGAACCAACTGTTTTGCGTCTAAAAACTCATTGTAAAAAATTAGTGCAATTTTCCATATATATGTTACAATATAAAATATAGGATTTCTCTTAAAATCGTTTTTGTTTTATCGAAAAAAAGTTTTAATCGACTGCAAGTTAAAAAACGGAGACTGGAAATGAAAAGAATGAAAATGTACGGCATGCTGAAAAATATTCTTATCTGGATCGGGGCTGCTCTAATTGCCTATTCGACCACGGTTCTGATCTACCGGCTCATATTGAGGCCTGATGTCCAGGAAGAGGAGTCTGTGCCGTCAGAACCTTCCAAGCCTGATTTCAAGATTCTTTTCCTTAATTCATATTCTCCGGTGCACTCGTCATACGGAAGGCAGGAGACAGGTCTTAAGGCCGGCCTTTATCCGAACGACATAAGCTACGACATAATCTGCATGGACACAAAGAACTACGGCAAAAGCGAGCAGATAGAGGATTTCTACCAATATTTCAAAAAACGGATGGAGAGCAGGACAAAAAAATACGACGGGATAATCACGGGCGACGATGCGGCTCTTTCTTTTGCGCTCAAGCATCAGGAGGAATTCTTTGACGGAATCCCTCTGGTTTTTTTCGGAATAAACGACCTTGACCTTGCTAAAAGGGGTGCCGAAAACCCGTTGATGACCGGATTCACCGAAGAAACGTACATCGGTTCCACAATAGACATGGCCAAGCAGCTCATGCCCTATGCGACCAAGGTTATGGCGATCTATGACGAAACGTCTACCGGACAGGGCGACATGAAAACTTTCTACAGCTTCGAAAAGGATTATCCTTCATATAAGTTCCTTGGAATCGACACGACGTACTACACGCGCAAGGAATTCGAGGACATACTTGAGGGGCTTACGAGCGACACCATACTGATCTACCTTACGGCATTCAACGACAAGGACGGAAACAACTACACTATTCCCCAGAGCGTCGAGACCATAGTATCGCATACGCACATACCGGTGTTCAGAAACTACCAGACGGGGCTTGGTCAGGGCATACTCGGCGGCGTAAGGATGAATTTCCCGGAGCAGTGCAGGCTGGCCGGCGAAGTGATGAACGACGTGCTGCGCGGAAAAAGATCGATCTCAAGCATTCCGCTTAACACCGACACTCCCGGAATCATCTCCTATGACTACGAGCTGATGAAGAAATTCAACCTTGACATGTCCAAGCTTCCGAAAAACACCGTGTTCTATAATAAACCTGTGAACTATTTCAGCGAATTCGCAAGGATAACGGTTCCCGTCATCATGATCATAGCGGGGCTCCTCCTGATTCTGGCAGGCTTCGTCGTAAATATAGTGATGATGAAGAGGGTGGACGACAGGCTCAAGTACGACCTTGAACACGACAGGCTCACCGGCATGTACAACCGTAAGGCTGCGGAAAGTTTCCTTGGAAATGTGCTCGATGCAGGAAAGACGGTTTCCATGGTCAGGATAGACATAGACAACTTCAAGTCGCTGAACGAAACATACGGCAACAAGACGGGCGATGACTTCCTGTGCCATACGGCATCCAACCTCCAGAAGCTTGCGTCAGAAAAATATTATTTTACGGCAAGGTATGCAGGTGATGAATTCCTTCTTTTCGTCACCAACGACATGCTTGAAAGGTCAAGCCCCGTAATCATGGAGATACAGGAGCTTTTCAAGATACCGATGACCATAGGCATGGAACATGTGGCGGCAACGGTGAGCATAGGAATCTCCCGTTCAAAACCCGGCATTTCCGTTGAAAAGATGTTCCTTCAGTCTGACATAGCAATGGAGACGGCAAAGGAGAGGGGAAAAAACAATGCGCTCGTGTTCTCGGAGGAATTCGAGGAAAAAATCAGCCACGTGAACCGAGTAAGGCAGAAAATCGTGGATGCAATAGAAAACGACGGATTCTACATGGTCTATCAGCCTAAGGTCGATGCAATGACCAAGGAGATAGTCGGCTACGAAGCACTTGTAAGGATGAAGGACAGCACCATAGGACCAGCCGAGTTCATACCGATAGCGGAACAGAGCGGACTCATAAGCCGTATAGGGCGCATAACTACCGAATATGCGATCATGCAGCTTGCAGAATGGAAAAAGAAGGGAAAGAACCTCCTGAACATTTCCATTAATTTTTCGAGCAACCAGATTTCGGACATCGGCTATGTGGATTTCCTCAAGACCACGCTCAAAACCTACGGCATAGACGCAAGCCTCATAAGCATAGAAATCACCGAGGGTCTTTTTATGGAAAACTCATGGCAGGCCGGGCATCTTTTCGTCCAGTTCCAGTCAATGGGCAT
>JAFOTA010000015.1 GCA_017421145.1 Treponema sp. | reverse complement strand
CCGAGCTTTTCTTTCAGCATGGCAGGAACAAGGAGGTCGATCGAAAAATCTTTAAGGTTGCGCGAATTAACTCCGCAGACTACCGTGGACGGATATTTTTCCTTCACCAAAGAAACCTTGCGCACGTCATCTTCAGTCCTCACTTCGACCAATGCCCTTATACCAAGAGAGGCACAGCATCCGGTCATGGAAAGAAGCTTTTCCTGCGTGAGTATTCCGGCAATCAGAAGCACTGCATCGCATCCAGCACGGTATGAGATTTCTATTTCCTTTTCGTCAACAAGAAAATCTTTTCTTAGAACGGGAGTCGTAGGAAGCGCATTACAAACGTCCATCAAATCCTTGAGCGACCCCTTGAAATAATTTTCTTCGGTAAGGCATGAGATTGCGCCGGCACCGCATGAAGCATACCGGAGAGCAGCAGCCGCAGCATCAAGGGATGGAGCTATGTCGCCTTTTGACGGGGACGCCCTTTTCACTTCCAGTATAACGCCCTTTCCTTCCATGAACGGATTGACCGCACGCGTCCTTTTTTCAGGAATCTGATGTCCGAAGCAGTATCCTTTTTTTTCTATGTCGGCAATGCGCCGCCTGACGATTTCAGAAACTATGTCTTTTCCGCCCATAGGAATCACACCGCCCTGCTTTCGCCCACGACCTCGTTGAGCTTTGCAAGGGCCTTTCCTGAATCGAGCGCATCGAGAGCCTTGCGGTATCCGTCTTTGAGAGTCCTGACTTTTCCTGAAATGTAAAGCACTGCAGCCGTATTCAGGGCGACCGCATATCTGATTGTCTTCCTTCCCCTGCCTTCAAGGATTTCACATCCGAGAGCTGCATTTTCAGATCCGCTTCCTCCTGAAAGCTCCGACTCATCGGCATCGGTGATTCCGAATTTCGCAGGGTCTATCCTGTACTGATATTCTTTTCCGCTTCCGTCAATCTGATATACATGCGTCACCGCGCACGGGGAGATTTCGTCATATCCGTCATCAGAGCAGACGACCATAACCCTTTCCGCACCGAGCTGTTTTGCCGCACGCGCATAATTTTTCATGAGCGACCTTGAATAGACTCCGAGCACTTCGTATTCTGCACCGGCAGGATTCAAAAGAGGCCCCAGCACGTTCATTATGGTCTTGATTCCCAATGCCTTTCTGACCGGAGCCGCAAAACGCATTGCCGCATGATATACGGGAGCCATGAGAAAACCGAACCCGGTCTTTTCGACAAGGCGCGCAGTCTTTTCCGGACTTGCCATTATGTTGATTCCGAGATTTTCAAAAAAATCTGCCGCACCGGATTTTGATGACACTGCCCTGTTTCCGTGCTTTGCCACCGCCTGACCGCAGCTTGCCGCAACCAAAGCAGAAAGCGACGAAATGTTGAACGATCCTTTTCCGTCACCGCCTGTCCCGACGATTTCAGCAAGCCTCTTCCTTGAACAAGGGAACGGAGTCCTGATCTTGAGGAGAGCCTTTGCGCATCCGGTCATCTCGGAAACTGACGGTTCCTTGGCTGCCATGGCTACGAGTATTCCTGCCATCATGCGCCCGTCCATGGTTCCGTCGGCAACGTTTTCCATGAAAGCTGCGGCTTCGTCTTCGCTGAGGTCTTTCTTGCACAAAAGCTTGTTCAGGTATGATGCTGCGTCAAGGTTTTCCCTTCTATAACAAAGGAACGAATCGATTATAGCGCGGCATCCTTCAGAAGCAATCGACTCAGGATGGAACTGTATTCCTTCGATCGGAAGAGTCTTGTGCCTGATACCCATGATGTCCCCGTCCTTTGCCCTGGCAGTGACTTCGAATTCATCGGGCAGCGTCATCTCATCGACCACGAGCGAATGGTAGCGCGTGAATTTTCCGGTCTTCCCTATCGTTCTGAAAAGCCCGCGTCCGTCAAGCATGATTTCTTCCGTTATGCCGTGCTTTATGAATTTGGCCTGGACTATCTTTGCTCCGAAAGCTTCCGCAATGGCCTGGTGACCGAGACATATACCGAGCACAGGAATCTTTCCGGCAAAATATTTTATGGCCTCCTTGCTGATTCCAGCAGACGACGGATTCCCCGGCCCCGGTGAAACGACAAGGTAGTCCGGTTTCATGGCCGCAAGCTTCTCGATATTGCACTCGTCGTTTCTCACGACCTCTATTTTTTCATCCGTGGCTTCGGAAATGGCCTGCACCACGTTGAACGTAAAACTGTCATAATTGTCAATAACCAAAATCATTTTAAACCCTCCGTTATAAAAATCCGATGCCGTCTACTTCGTCAGGGTGTCGATAAGGGCACCGAGCTTTTCTTTCGTTTCAGTGAATTCCCTTTCAGGATCAGAATCATAGACTATTCCACCGCCGGCCTGAAGCGACCAGACGTTTCCCTGTTTGAGTGCGGAACGTATCGTAATGCAGAAATCAAGGTCGCCGTTGCTCTGGACATAACCGACCGCACCTGCATAGAACCTGCGCTTCGTTTTTTCAAGCCCGGAAAGAATCTGCATCGCGCTGATTTTTGGAGCGCCGGAAACAGTGCCTGCCGGAAACGAAGCCCTGAGCACCTGGATTGGTTTCACTCCTTCGCGCAGCATTCCCTCGGTGTTGGAAACAATGTGCATGACGTGGCTGTATTTTTCGCATTCCATGAACTGCGGAACTTTGACGCTGCCCCTTTCGCAAACGCGTCCCAAATCATTCCGGGCAAGGTCAACGAGCATAAGGTGTTCGGCCTTTTCTTTCGGATCCGACAAAAGTTTCTTTTGGAGCATTTCGTCTTCGGCATCGTTTTTTCCGCGCCTTATAGTTCCGGCAATCGGATGTATGGATGCCCTTCCGTTCCTTACGCGCACAAGGCTTTCCGGTGAAGATCCGGTCAGCTGGAATCCGCCGAAGTCAATGTAGAAAAGATACGGCGAAGGATTGACTTTCCTGAGCTTTCCGTAGACGTTCATTGCGCTGGCACTGCATTCAATCTGAACGCGCCTGCTTGGTACCGCCTGTATTATGTCGCCCGCAACGATGTGCTTTTTGAGGGCTTCCACTTTCTCTATGTATTCCCTCTTTGATTCCTCTTCGTCGGTTATCATCCTGTATTCGAATTTTGCCGGGGGTTCCTCGACATAAGAAAAGTCCATGTCGTTTATGCGCTTTATGAGCTTGTCAACCGCAGCGTCAAGGTCGATTTCATGCTCGTTGTAGTTGAGCGCGAAGATGTGCATGGTTTCGGTGAAGTGGTCGAACACTATGTAGATATGCCCGGCTATGAAACAGCTTTCGGGAATCTTCAGCTCGTCTTTCTGCTCGAAGAATTTTATGTTGTCGCACCTGCATGCGAATTCATAGCTCAGGTATCCGAGTCCGCTTGCAGGAATGGGAATCTCTTCGTCACCCGGAAACGGAACTTCGGAATTCTGTGTCGCAACATAGAGGAGGGCATCAAGTATGTCGGCATCCTTTTTTCTTCCGAGCGCATCACGGCTGTCAGATTCAGAGGCATCGAACGCCTTTCTCTCGCCGTCAACGATGAATGCCACGCCGTCTTCATCCTGCACGATCTTGAATGCTTCCTCCGCCATAAGGATTGAATATCTTTCGCGTCCCTTTGCGAAGCTTGCCGATTCAAGGATTGCCGCCGCACCGATTTTTCTTGCCAATGAATATGGCGTGTACCTTTCGCTGGAAAGAGTCCTGCATACCGCGTCTTTTCTTTTTTCCATGATAAACCCCGTGTCTGAAATACCGTTTCTTTTTATAGAAACATAACACAGGTTTTTGTTTCTGTCAATAGTATCAAAAAAAATATCAGCCGACCGGGTATTCACCGCAGAAGCATCCACGGCAGAATCCTCCTGCAGACGGTATCTTTCCGTCCAATGCCGACATCATCCCTTCCAGGCTTATGAAAGAAAGCGAATCTGCACCGATTTCCTTCCTGATTTCCTCAAGCTCGTGGTTGCTGGATATAAGCTCGTTTTTGCTCGGAGTGTCTATCCCAAGGTAGCACGGAAATTTTACCGGAGGAGATGAAACCCTGAAATGCACTTCCTTTGCACCGGCCCTGCGCAGAAGCTGAACCAGATGACGGCTTGTCGTACCCCTGACTATGGAATCATCTATCACTACGACCCTCTTTCCTTGAAGGTCACTTCTGAGTGCATTGAGCTTGACCGCCACCATGCTTTCCCTTTCAGCCTGAGTAGGTGCTATGAACGTGCGCCCGATGTATTTGTTCTTTACGATTCCGGTAACGAATGGTATTCCTGATTCCCTTGAATATCCGATCGCAACTCCTATGCCGCTGTCCGGAACTCCGACAACCACGTCCGCATCCACCGGGGACTCCCTTGCAAGAGCGGCTCCCATCTTGTACCTTGCTTCCTGCACCGGTATTCCGTCAATAACCGAATCCGGGCGTGCAAAATAAACGTACTCGAACACGCACGTCTGCTTTCTTATGCGCTCTTCCGGCTTGTATGATTTGATCCCGTCCTTTGTGATTATGACCGTTTCACCAGGCTCCACGTCCCTGATCAGCTCACCGTTCATTGCATCGATTGCGCATGATTCGCTTGCAAGCACGTAGCCGTTTCCGACCTTTCCGAGACACAAGGGTCTTATTCCGTTCGGATCCCTCACACCGATAAGGCAGTCCTCCGTCATTATGCAGAGGGCAAAAGATCCTTTTATGAGCTTGAGCGCATTGAACACCGACTGCTCCAGGCCTTTTTTGTAGGAACGTGCAATAAGCTTCAATATTACTTCAGTGTCGCTTGTCGAATTGAACGTGCATCCGGCATCTTCAAGCATTTCCCTGAGCGGCTCATAATTCACGAGCTGACCGTTGTGTGCAAGGGCAATTGAACCGAGCTTGAACGAATTCAAAAACGGCTGGGCATTTTCAACCGTACGCCCGCCGGCCGTTGCATAACGCACATGACCGAGAGCAATCTTTCCTTCAAGTCCTTCCAAGTGATCCGGCTTGAACACGTCACCAACAAGCCCCATGTCCTTGTGCAATCTGATTGCATTTCCATTGGATGCCGCAATTCCTGCACTCTCCTGTCCCCTGTGCTGAAGGGAAACCAGCGCAAAATAAACAAGGGAAGACGCGTTCTCACAACCGAAAACACCGGCCACCCCGCATTCATCATGAAATTTATCACCGTTCATCATGCCACCACAAAAAGCTTGAAAAAATTAAACATAAAAAGGCCGCGCATACATCCGACAGAATGCATCCGCGACCTCATTGTCATGGATGATATATTAACCGTTCCAGCTTTTTTTTTCAATCACCAAGCCCTTCCCCTCGCACGGATAAACATGCATGCGTCAGGTTCCTGCACTCCGGTTGACAACGGAAGCACATGTCAGTAGAATGGTTAATCATGAAATTTTTCAGCTGCTTCAGCGCATTTTCATTCTTCTCTTTTAACGGATTTTCCTTTTATGGCTTTAACGGGCCTGGAACTGTGTAAAGGGTAGAACGATGCTGCAGCCAGAATTATAGAGGTGCAAACGAAGGTTCTGTTCTTTACGGACAGAGCCTTTTTTTTATCCCCGGAGCAACGGTCTGTTCCAGGGTATTCGGCGGATCAGGAAAAAGGAATCAAATAGGAGGATGCCATGAACATGGATTTCGAAAGAAGGCTGGCAGTGCCGGCAGAGGTGAAGGAACAATACCCGGTTACCGGAAAGGTGAGCAGGATTGTTGAGGAAAAGAGAGCCGAAGTCAAGGCTGTTATAGAGGGAAGATCTGACAGGCTCCTTCTGATAATAGGCCCGTGCTCGGCTGACAATGAAGATGCGGTTATTGATTACATGGGAAGGCTTGTTCCTGTGCAGGAAAAAGTCAAGGACAAAATTCTCATGGTTCCGCGGATTTACACAAACAAGCCCCGCACAACGGGAGACGGTTACAAAGGCATGCTGCATCAGCCGGATCCGAATGCAAAGCCAGATCTTTTCAAGGGAATCATAGCGACACGCCACATGCACATGAGGGCAGTTGAGGAAACAGGCTTCATATTTGCTGATGAAATGCTTTACCCTGACAACTATCAGTATCTCGATGATCTTCTTGGATATGTCGCAGTCGGAGCAAGGTCAGTAGAAAATCAGGAGCACCGTCTTGTTTCCAGCGGAATCGATGTGCCTGTAGGAATGAAAAACCCGACTTCCGGTGATTATGCCGTCATGATGAACGCAATACATGCAGCCCAGCATCACCACACTTTCATATACCGGGGATGGGAAGTTCATTCCACAGGAAACCTTGATACACATGCAATACTGCGCGGATCAACAAACAAGCACGGCAACAACCAGCAGAACTATCATTATGAAGATTTGATCAGATTGTGCGATGCATATGACAAAACCGATCTCAAAAATCCGGGTGCAATAATCGATACGAATCACTCGAATTCAAACAAAAATCCGCTTGAGCAGCCACGTATTATAATGGATGTTCTCAATTCATGCGCACACAGCGACAGGATAAAAAAACTCGTCAAAGGATTCATGGTGGAAAGCTATATAGAAGACGGAAACCAGAAAATCGGTGAAGGAATATACGGAAAATCGATTACCGACCCCTGCCTTGGATGGGAAAAAAGCGAACGCTTGATCTACGACATTGCAGATAAATTATAAAAACAAATTCCGGGAGTATTATATTATAATGATATTCCCGGCAAAACATTCGTGACTTAGGGACAAAAAACTGTCATGGAGCTCACGTGGGACGGGGAAAAGGACAAAAAAAAAGCCGGCGGCCACCTGCTTTCCCGGGACTCACCCAGTATCATCGGCGCTGCGGAGCTTGACTTCCGTGTTCGGTATGGGAACGGGTATGGCCTCCGCGCCATGGCTGCCGGCATGTATTCGATCCATGCCCGCCCCCGCGCACGGAGGCACCGGGGCCTGCGCGGGCGGG
>JAFOTA010000105.1 GCA_017421145.1 Treponema sp. | reverse complement strand
GGCCTCAATTGCAGAGCGCAACGGCAGCACCGGATGGAATGCGCCTTACAAGACTCTTGATGAAATTGCGCTTAAGAATAATTTAGGTTCTCAGCTTGTCGGAAGCACTGATGATACTGCAAAGGTAGGTAAGATCGAATACACTGTTTCTTATATGGTTTCCAATGAATTCCGTGATGGCGACAACCAGAAGCTCAAGCTCTTGGTAAAAGATTCAACTCCGGGTGAATCCATGGAGGCGGAAGTTTCTGTCATACTGAACCTTGCGCTCAGGGACAGCAATCCTCCTGTCATAAAGATAAGGCCTTTCTACTGGAACAGTTCTGCAGAAAACAGCCTGTTCGGAAACAGCACGGAAAACGGTCACATAGAGCTTCCGTCCGATCTTCCGGAATCGTTTGTTTCAGATGGTTCAGGCGTGGATGACAGGCAGCCTAAGGTTTCCGGTAAAATCAAGATTGAAGGTATCGCACAGGATGACGCGCAGCTCAGGGTGATCAAGCTTGACGTATTCGGAACGGAAAAGACGGTGGGAACATATAATGGAGCATGGGAAATCGGCGAAGAGTTGACATCCGGCGGTGAGATCCCTGCATCAGGCTATGCATTTACGGTAGAACAGGCTAAGTATGCTGATCTGATCCGTGAGGGAATCATAACGGCCGTTCCTGAAGGAAAGGAAGAAGATGACAAAGTCAACTATTTCTCTGCTGAATACGGTCATGTCGTAAAATGGACTGCATACATAGACACCGCAAAAGTCATGACAGATGCAGCCGAAACGGATAGGGAAATAAAGGCCTATGCCGTAGACCGCGGAACTCCGAATGCCACAGGTTCTGATTATGAGAACCCGAACCATTCTGAAGACAATGATGTCAGTGCTTTCAAGGAGGATGGAGACAACGAAGGCGCTCAGTCTGGCGGCACAAACGGATCAGGCGTGCATACGGATTTCTACGCCGTTGATGTCGTTCCGTATATAACCGATGTTACTACGGCACTTTCTTTGACAAAAAAGAACAATCCTAGCGTCTACTCAAGATCGGCTCTGGGACATTATCCGGTCGCTGCTACCGAAACTGTCAAGATGACGGGATTCAACCTTGCTGGAGGAACCGTAAAATTCAATGCCGAAACAGGAACTGCGGACGTTGCCTACAATGCATCCGGTTTTGCAATACCAAGTGGCGCAAAATCAGGAAACGTAAGCATTTCTGTGAATGGAGTAGGCTCGCTTAACAACAAGAACGGAAACGACAGCCACGGCTCTTATGCAAAGACCGTTGACCTTTCTGCAAACCCGACAGGCGACAAGACGATTTACGACAACTACTACAACCGCCAGCCAAACGGAGACAACAACAACCTTCTTACGGATGATGTTGTGCTTGACATCTGGCAGTTCAAGGATGCAGGTATTTCCCAGACTTCCGGTTACATCACCGAACCGATTATGAAGGTAAATCCTGTAAATGGTATACTGAACTTCGGCTTCAACTCAGGTCCTGCAAACTACTGTATGGGCGATGGACAAACCTATTCTTATAAGACATGGGTCGGTAACTATGCCCGCTTCTCTACCTGTGGATTCACTGTAGATGAAAACGGTGTGACCCACGGTATTACTGTAGGTCTGGATACAAATCCTGGTGACAGCGGCAGTGCAGGTCGTTTGCAGTATTTCACCAGTA
Organism: Treponema sp.; assembly: GCA_017421145.1. The sequence continues at coordinate 15,403 of JAFOTA010000105.1, read as the reverse complement.
AGTGGGGAAGCAGTCAGTTGGAAACAACTGGTAATTATGAAGGTAAAAACTCATCCAGAATAGATAACATAGGTGCCCCTGCAGGAACTTATAACGGGGTTTCATTTGATGGATATGTATTCATAGAAGACAGGTTTGCTTCTCCTTCTCTTACAACTGCAGTACATGGTTCTGATACTTATGTATATCTGGCTTACTATGATGATTTGAACGGTCAGATACGCTTTAAGTATGGAAATTTGTCAAAAACAACGGTTGGTACAAGCAATACAATAACTACTAACGTATCTGGAAAAATAGGTATTAGTTTTGAACAGTTTGCAGATCAAATGAAGTACGGTGTTGGAGAAAAAGCTCATACAGCATATAATTCAAACAATAAACCAGAGTATTACAGTGTAATAGCAGGATCTTCTCAAACAGCAAAAGCCGGAAACTATTTGTCCATAGATGTAATCAAAGGTTCTACTGCCGCAGATGATGTCGTGGTTGCAACATGGTACGATGCAACGTCCGGTAAATGGTATTACAGCTACAAGGTAAATCCTTGCAATGATAACGACATGGCTGAAAGTCCAAGTAATACACCTACATCAGGTAACTGGAGAAAACCGATTGAATTAAAGGCAAATGCAGGTGAAAACTGTCAGATTGCCGTAGATAAGGTTGGCGGTATCCATATAGCCTCTTATGACACTGAAAATGCAGACTTGGTATATGCATACCTTTCAAGCTATGACGATGCAACTCCGCAGGTCGTAACGGTAGATGCCTATGCCTTTACCGGAACGAACATAAGGCTTGATACGGCAGTTTCTGATGACGGCGGCCATATAGTTCCGTATATCGGCTACTACATGAGTTCTACCCAAAAGCCTAAGATGGCATATCTTCCTGATGTTATCTCTGCTTCCGGAATAAAAGCAGATAGGGAAGCCGTAACAATATTGCAGGGAGCGGATGATTCAGAAGCTGTAACCGGCAATTGGGAAAGTTCAATTATACCTTCGACAAGCAAGTATGCAGACAACTATGCATACAGCTATATAAACATTGGTTTGTGGAAAGATGCATCAACAGGAAAGGCAAAAGTCATGTCTGGTACAGACGTTGCATATACAAATGCATCAGGTCTTAAGAAAGAAAATAAATCTACGACCTACGGTAACGGAACGGCAAATCCGGTGCTCGCCTATGCAACCCGTGTAGGAACCCGCGGCCACCTCGAAACCGCCCAGATGAAGTAGTCCGTTAAACCAAACGGCTGCAGCAGCAAAAACAAAGCCCGGGAGAACTGTCAAAAAAGTCCTGCCGGGCTTCCTTGTTTTATCTGTACGGGGGCAGGATGTTTGTCGCAAAAGAAGTTGAAATCTCCCGCAATTACTGATAGACTGCTATGAAATAAACTTGCACAATAAACATTTAGAGAGGTCATAAATTGAAGATTTCTGGTTCACGCGTAATTATCGAATGCCTTGTCGAGCAAGGAGTTGACACAGTTTTCGGGTATCCGGGAGGGGCGATACTCAACGTGTATGACGAGCTGTATAAAAATCAGGACAGGATCCGTCATATTCTTACGGCTCATGAGCAGGGTGCGGCACATGCTGCTGACGGTTATTCACGCTCAACCGGAAAGGTCGGCGTCGTGTTTGCAACAAGCGGCCCTGGTGCAACAAACCTTGTGACCGGAATCGCCACCGCATACATGGATTCTTCTCCTATGGTCGCAATCACATGCAACGTTGCCACATCGCTTCTCGGAAAAGATTCTTTCCAGGAAATTGACATAACGGGCGTGACCATGCCGATCACCAAGCACAATTTTATGGTAAAGAATGTAGGGGAACTTGCATCAGTCATCCGCGAGGCTTTCGTCATTGCAAAAAGCGGCCGTCCGGGACCGGTTCTCATCGACATTCCAAAGGAAGTGACCGCTCCTGACAATCTCGTTGAATTCGAGCCTCTTTCAAATCCTTCTGATGCCGCGGAGCTTGTAAAAAAAGACAGCGTGAGCCTTAAGCGCGCACTTGAAACACCGGTTCCTGGCGATGACGAAATCAAGGCTGCAGCGGAAATAATAAATTCATCTTCACGCCCTGTAATCTATGCAGGAGGAGGAGTGATCATTTCAGATGCCGCAAAGGAGCTTTTTGAATTCGCTTCAAAGGCGGACATCCCCGTAGCCCAGAGCATGATGGGTCTTTCTGCATTCCCGTCAAGCAGCAAGCTCAACCTCGGTATGGTCGGTATGCACGGAACCAAGGCAAGCAATATGGCAGTCACGGAAAGCGACCTTGTCATTGCACTCGGAGCACGCTTTTCCGACCGCGTCATTTCTGATGCATCAAGATTCGCCAAGAACAGCAAGGTTTTCCACATCGACATTGACCCGGCAGAAATCAACAAGAACATTCCTGTTGCCGGATGCCTGATCGGTAATGTGAAGGACGTTCTTTCACGCCTTATTCCTCTCGTAAACAAAGCGAGCCATGATGAATGGAGGGAAAAAATCTCAGGATGGAGCAGAATCTACCCTAAGATGTACGATGACAAGCCGGCTGATTCAATCAACCCGAAATTCATCTGCGAATGCATCCACAAGATTGCAGGAGACGATACTTTCATCACTACGGAAGTCGGTGAGCACCAGCTTTGGACCGCACAGCACTATCCGTTTGAAAAGCCCAGGACTTTCATCACATCCGGCGGACTCGGCACCATGGGATTCGGAACCGGAGCTGCAATCGGAACTCAGTTTGCCAATCCTGAAAGAAGGGTCGTGCATATTGCCGGTGACGGTTCTTTCCGCATGAACTGCAACGAGCTTGCGACAATCTCCCATTACAACCTTCCGGTGGTGATCGTCGTGGTCAACAACGGTACCCTTGGAAACGTCCGCTTGTGGCAGAGCGTGTTCTACGGCAAAAGATACAGCGCAACGACTTTGGATTTCGGTCCGGATTGGGTAAAGCTTGCCGATGCATACGGAATTCAGGGATTCAGGGCATCCAATGCCGAAGAATTCGAAAAGGTTTTCAAGGAAGCGTTTGAAAGCGGTAAGGCTGCCGTAATCGATGCGAAGGTCGATATAGACGTTCCTGTCATGCCTATGGTTCCGGGCGGAAGGGCAATCTATGAGCAGATTATGGACTTGAACTGATCGGAGGAAAGCTTTGGAAAAGGATATTCATGAATCCGGTGAAGATTATATAGAAGCTATATTGATGCTCCAGAAGGAATCCGGAACAGCACCGCGCTCAGTTGAGGTCGCCAAAAAACTCGGCGTTTCAAAACCCAGCGTGAGCCGTGCCATGGGAATCCTTGTCGAAAGGGGCTATCTCCGCATAAATGACAACGGTACTCTTCAGCTTACCGAAAAAGGTGAGGCAAAAGCGAACGACGTGTATGAAAGGCATATCCTTTTGACCCAGTTCCTCATGAAGATTGCCGGAGTCAGTGAAGAGCAGGCCGCCCGCAATGCTTGTAAAATCGAGCACGACATAGATGAGGACATTAAAAACGGAATCCGCAGGTGGATGGAAAAGAATTCTTAGGAAAAAGCCGGGGAAAAATTATGCCGCAGAATAACGAATCTAAGCACAGTGCTATAACTGATGACAATCACAAGGCTCTCTGGAGCGGACGTTTTGCAGAAGGTCCCGATGCCGCCGCAGTTGAATTTGAAACTTCAATCTACGTGGACGAGCGCATGGCCTTCGACGATATAAAAGGATCCATTGCCCATGCAACGATGCTCGGTGAACAGGGAATCATTTCGAAAGAAGAGTCTGAAAAAATTGTTTCGGGGCTTGAATCTATAAAAAAAGACCTCGAATCAGGCTCCCTCAAAATAGATTATTCTGCTGAGGACATCCATTCCTTCGTTGAGGCGACGCTTACCGACAGAATCGGGGACACCGGAAAAAAAGTCCACACCGGAAGAAGCCGGAACGACCAGATTGCGCTTGATGAACGCCTTTATTTGCGCAGGATCATTCCTTGCGTCCAGGACAACGTAATCACGCTGATCGAGCAGCTTTCGGACATCGCATCAAAGCATGTGAACACTCTTCTGACCGGGTACACTCACATGCAGCATGCTCAGCCGGGAACGCTTGCACAGCATCTTTTGGCGTGGGCTTCCATGCTCAAAAGGGACTGGCAGCGCCTTCAGGACAGCCTTGGCCGCATAAACCTTTCGCCACTTGGAAGCGGTGCACTCCAGGGCAGCACTTTGCCTTTGAACCGTGAGCGTACTGCAGAGCTTTTAGGATTCGACGGGGTTACGGAAAATTCTTTGGACACCGTCAGCGACCGTGATTACTGCATCGAATTCGTTTCTGATTTTGCCATCCTCCAGTCACACCTGAGCCGCATGTGCGAAGAAGTAGTGCTTTGGTCAACCACCGAATTCTCGTTCATCGACCTGAGCGAAAAATGGTCTACCGGAAGCTCCATAATGCCGCAGAAAAAGAACCCTGATTTTGCAGAGCTTATCCGCGGACGCACCGGAAAAGTTTACGGCGACCTTATGAACCTGCTCACCATGGTGAAAGGGCTTCCGCTGGCTTATGACCGTGACCTTCAGGAAGACAAGGAACCTTTGTTCGATGCCTTGGACACAGTGCAGAACAACATAACCGTCTTTACCGCCATGATTTCAAGCGCAAGATGGAACGTGGAAAACCTTGAAAAAAGCTGTGAAGGCGGATTTGCAAATGCTACGGACGTTGCCGAATACCTTGTAAGAAAGGGGCTTCCTTTCCGCACGGCACATTCAGTTGCGGCTTCTGCAGTAAGGATGGCGATCGATTCAGGACTTGACAAGATAGAAGACCTTCCTTTGACCGAGCTTAAAAAAGCAAGCGACCTGATCTGCGAAGATATATATGAAAAAATCTCGCCAAGGGCATGCATGGAAGAGCGTAAGACAAGCGGAGCGCCTTCTCCTGTACGCACTGAAGAACAGATTGCGTCGATGAAAGATTTCTGCAGGAAAAACAGGCACGGCTCCTGATTCTTGTGGAAATCATCCTGTGCTTGTTTCTTGAACCACTTGAACTAATGTAAAATATAGTTTATCATAAAACCCAAGGTTGGCTTCCAGATGATCCGTCCGGGAGCTTTCCATGAGTTATAAAAGTTTTTTGCGTGGAGAGAATATATTCGTTTTGGCCGGTTCCCAAAAGCCGGTTTATTAAATGTTGAGTCCTCGTAGCGCGGGGATTTTAAAGCCATGTCCGTCGGCTTAAAAAAACGAAAGGAATATAGAATATTATGCGCCGAAAACAAAAGCGTCTGCTTACATTTGGTCTTATTGTACTGGCTGCCGTCACAGTTTTTCTGGGATTTTATCTTATCTGCCGTAGCCTTGCAGCTGAATCCAAAAAAATTGATTTTTCCATGGACAATACGGAATACAATCCTCTTACCGGAAAGACAGTGCTTTTTGTAACTGCCAGGGAAATGGAAGATCCGGTTTTTGATGCACAGAAAGAGGGCGTTCAGGAAATCTTATCGGAAAAAGGAATAGCAGTCGACGAGTTTGTGATAGACACTTTCGTTGAAGACGGTGACAAGGAAGGCGCGGATCTTTTGGTCAACGTGTTCAAGTTCCGCATGGAAGACGGACCCAAGTATGACGCTATAATCACCGGTGACGACCTTTCGCTTGATTTTGTCATCGGAAACAGAAGCGAGCTTTTTGACGGAATCCCGGTTGTGTTCATGGGAACGACCCAGATAAGGCATGCTCAGAAAAGCGCAGAAAATCCTCTGATGACAGGAAGCATTGAAATCCGCCCCATAAAAGAAACCCTTGACGTTGCTGTCATGCAGAATCCTTCGGCGCGCTATGTCACTGCAATAGTCGATGGTTCTCCGCTTGCATACGGTGACAAGGAACAGTTCTATTCTTTCGCCCTTTCATATCCGAAGTATATTTTCACGACGCTTGACGTAAATACAATGACTTTCGATGCCCTGCAGAAAAAGATTTCCGATGCCGGCGACTCTGCGATATTCCTCTATCTTTCGGGACTCGTGGATTCAAACGGAATGCAGTGTTCTCTCCCGGAAATGGAATCCCTTGTTTCAAAAAGCGCATGCGTTCCCGTGTACACTGATTTTTACGGTGCCGTAGGAGACGGTTTTCTGGGCGGCTTGGTGACGGATCCAGCTGAAAGCGGACGGCAGACTGCAGCTCTTGTTTCTGAAATACTTTCCGGTACAGACGCTGATTCGATCCCTCTTTCGGTGAACGATAAAGGAAAATACCTGTTTGATTTTTCTGTCGCAAAAAAGTTTTCCATCGATCAGTCGACTTTCCCGGACAAGGCTGAATGGCTGAACGACATGAACGGATTCTGGAAAGAAAATTCCCAGGTGCTCATCGCCCTTTTCCTCATACTTTTCGGCGGAATACTCATGACGGTCGTACTTGCAATCATCGCGCTAAGGTCAAGAATAATCCAGAAGGAGCTTAAGACGTCAAGGAAGCAGCTTGAATTCATGGTCAGCCATGATTTTTTGACCGGACTTCCGAAAATCCAGACGGCGCATCAGATCATAAGCGAGATGGTATGCTCTGGAAGCCGCTTTTCTGTCGTCAAAATCAACATCACGAATTTCAAGGGCATAAACAATGCGTATACCCACGGCTGCGGTGATGCGGTTCTTGCAAAAATCTCCAGCCTCCTTATGAAGCTTGATTCAAATGAATATTTTGTGGCAAGGGACGGAAGCGAATTCATCATAATCTACAGGAAGGGATACCTTAGCGAAGTCAGCAAGCATTTCGAGCACCTTAGGGTCACTTTCCTGAACATTCCTTTCGCATACAACGGGGTCAGGTTCGACATAAACACGAAGATGGGAATATTCAACGTGCCTGTGGAATCGACTCTTTCGGACGATGAGATTCTTAGTGCGGTAAACTATGCCCTTTATGTCGCCAAGGCAGGGGGAAAATACAAGTATGTGTTCTTCACCGACGAAATGCGCGAAAAAATCCGCAACACTCAGGAAGTCGTCAAGATACTTGAGGAAGCATGTGAAAACGACGGTTTCGAAGCTTTCTTCCAGCCCCAGATCGATATAGACAGCGGTCAGATTTTCGGATATGAATCTCTGTGCCGCCTCAAAAACCATACAATATCTCCTGCATTGTTCATTCCGGTGGCGGAAAACAACGGTTTAATAACAAGGATCGGACGCATAATGACGGAGAAGGTCGTGCAGCAGATGGCATCCATGAGGGATGACGGAATCCCCTTGCACCGTTTTGCGATCAACTATTCGGCAGGTCAGATAGTCGATACGGGATACGTGAATTACCTTAGGTCTCTCCTTGAAAAATATGACATTTCGCCGCACATGATTGAAATAGAAATAACCGAAAGCCTTTACCTTGGAAAAGACCAGGATTCTGCAAGCCTTTTTGCCCAGCTTGAAGATTTGGGCGTTAACCTTGCACTTGATGATTTCGGAACCGGATATTCTTCGATCAGCTACCTGACTTACGTTCCTGTCGGAGTGGTCAAAATCGACAAGACCATGGTCGATATCTACCTGCATGACGGAAAGGACGTGCTCATCGAAAACATAATCAACATGGTGCACAGCCTTGGAATGAAACTGATTGCAGAAGGCATAGAAGAGGAATGGCAGTACGAAAAACTGAAGAAATTCGACTGCGACGTTATACAGGGATACTATTTCTCAAAGCCCATGCGCGGAAGCGACGTAAAAAAATTCTCAGTTTAGTTTTCCCTGCAACAATTGACGAATATGCTTAATTTCCATATAATATAGCGTCATACTTTAATATGGCAGGATTCGTTGAATCCTTTAAAAAACAAGGTCGATGACCTATGGAGGACAAATCAAGTGGTAAAAATCAGACTTAAGAGGTTTGGTACAAAAAAACGCCCTGATTACCGTGTTGTTATTCAGGATGCTCGCAAGCCTCGTGACGGAGAGACTGTCGAAGAAATCGGTCAGTATCATCCGATTGCAGAAGAAGGCAAGCAGATTGTCTTGAATGCAGAGCGTGTGAAGTATTGGATCAGTGTCGGAGCACAGCCTACTGACATCGTGAAGAAACTCATGAATGCTTCTGGATTAACAGCAAAGGGTGATCCTATTACCAAGTAAGCCGGAGGAGTGTTGTGGAAAAAGACCTGATTGAATACATAGCGAAATCATTGGTCGATGATCCGTCTTCAGTCTCCGTGACAGAAACCGAAGGTGAGCGCGGACCTGTTTTGCAGTTAAGCGTAGCCCAGGGTGATATTGGCAAGGTAATTGGTAAATACGGTCGTATTGCAAAGGCTCTGCGTACTGTTTTGAGCGCTACTGCCAACAAAGACGGTAGACATTACAGTCTGGAAATCCTGGACTGATGATAAGGTCAATAGATCGTAGATGGTAGAGCAGTTTGTCGTAGGGATTGTCCGGGGTACCCATGGTATTGCGGGCGAGTTTAAGGTTGAAAGTACTTCCGGCGAGTACGGGCATTTTGCCGGTATGGAAGAAGTTACTTTGACGGATGGAACGGCGAAAAAAGTTTTCAAGGTTGAATATACCAGCGAGGCTGCCGCGACTCTGTACATGAAGCTTGTTGGAATAAATACCCCTGAAGAAGCTGCAAAGTTCAACAGGTGGCAGATCGTAGTTCCACGGAAAAACGCCCATCAGTTGCAGAAGGATGAGTGGTATATCGAGGACCTGAAGGGTTGCTTGGTATGGTATAAAGACGAAGCGGCGGAAGATTCCGCAACGGTTGCGCCAGGGTCAGACGATGATTCCGGTGTGATTGGTACAGTCACAAACGTAATGGAAGGCGGATCTGGTTATCTCGTTGAGATTTCGCTGTCCGAGGGTTGCAGATTTTTGGCTGATGACGTCAAATATACAAAGAGCGGAAAGCTCCGCAAAGTGTTGGTGCCGCTAAGCTACAAGTTTTTCGGCAGTATTGACGTAGAAAACAAAAGGATGCTTCTGATGCACCTCTGGATTCTGGAGTAAGTCCATGAAATTTACTGTGCTGACCTTGTTTCCTGAGATACCGCGTGCTTTTTTTGAAAGTTCGATCATGGCAAAGGCGGTTGAAAAGGGAATTATTGCCTACGATTTGGTGAATATCAGGGATTTTGCCTTTGATAATCACAGGACATGTGACGACGCTACGTACGGCGGCGGTGCAGGGCAGTTGTTGCTTCCTGAACCGCTTGGAAGGGCGCTTGACAGTGTGGAGGCCTATAAAAAGCACGTTATATACGTGACTCCGGGCGGACGCACTTTCAATCAGAAAAAGGCCCTTGATTTGAGCCGGAAAGATGAAATCGTCCTGATTTGCGGAAGGTACGAAGGTATTGACCAGCGGATCATAGATTTGTATGTGGATGAGGAAATCTCCATAGGGGATTACGTCATGTCAAGCGGAGAAGTGGCTGCCACCGTAATAGTGGATTCGGTCTACAGGCTCGTTGACGGTGTGATAACCAGCGAATCTTTGGATGAGGAAAGCTTTAACGGCAACCTTCTGGAATATCCCCAGTACACAAGGCCGAGCGTGTACAAAGGACTGGAAGTACCGCCTGTTTTGCAGGGAGGAAACCATGAAGAAATCCGGAAGTGGCGGCTCAGAAAGAGCCTTCAGAAAACCTTGATGAACAGGCCTGACCTGATTCACGCGGCTAGGATGACGGGTACTCTTTCAGGAGAAGCAGAAAAAATGATCGAAGAACTTGCGGAGCATGCAGATTATAAAAATGACCGCAAGCAGCGCAAAAAGCTTCGTTCCATACAGGAAAGGCTTAAGCGCGAACGCCATAATGGAGAAGAAAATGGATCTTATTAAGACTATTGAAGAGCAGCAGAAAAAAACAGCCGTAGCCGACTTCAGAGTCGGAGATACTGTTAAGGTTTACTTTGAGATTATCGAAGGAAAGACAAAGCGTATCCAGATTTTTGAAGGTCTGGTTCTCTGCATCAAAAACAGCGGAGTCCGCAAGACCTTTACAGTACGCAAGGTGAGCTATGGAGTCGGTGTTGAACGTGTGTTTCCGGTACACAGCCCGCGCGTAAAGAAAGTTGAAATCGTACGCCCAGGAAAAGTCCGCCGCTCAAAGATTTACTATATCCGCGACAAGGTCGGAAAGGCTTCAAAGATCAAGGAGCTTATCACTCCGAAAGCAAAGGCCCGCGTAACGGCTTCAAACAAGCTTATGAGTGCCCAGACAGTGCAGAAAGAAGCAGCTCCGGCAGCAGAAAAATAATTCAGCTTGACGGAAAGGCAGTCCTTTTTTTGAGGATTGCCTTTTTTGTTTTCTATAAGGAACCTTGGAAGGAACCCAGATGCAGGCACCAGCTCAGATACAGGTCGTACCGGTTCAGAATATAAGTCCTCTAGGCAGCCGGCCATTGGTCGAAGGATCTTCCGTATTCGTGAGGGTTCTTTCAGACAACGGGAACGGCTCTTTTTTGGTAAGTGCAGGCGGAAACAGGCTCAGCGTCCAGTCCCAGAATCCGCTTTCTGTAGGCGAAACTTTCATAGCCAGGGTTGAATCCGGTTCTTCTTCACGCATACTTTTGGTTCCGGTCGAAGAAAAAAATCCGTTCATGAACCAGGCATCAGGAATACAGTCATATTTAGGCTCGGAATCCGTCATGCTTTCTCCGGCAGCATACAGGGTGCTTCAGTTCATGGAGCAGAGCGGCATGAAAATCAGCAGGGATCTTATGGACAGGGCCGAAAGGATCGGAAAAAAGTTTCCCGGAAAAGAAAAGCTTGCATCGGAGGCTGCCGCAATATTGCTTCAAAAAGGCATAAATCCCTCTGAGGAAAACATACTTTCATTGATGTCGCTTTCACTGGGAGATTACCAGGGCGGAAAAAACAACGGCGGAAATCAGAATGAAAAGGACGGAAGCGTAAACGAAGGTGAAAATTTCATTTCAAGGCTTTATCCCGGCGGAACCGGAAGCGGAACAGGCCTTCTCACGTACATGAACCATGTCGCAGGAGGAAAAAAGCACTGGATTTTCCTTCCGTATGAATGGAACTCCGATGCCGGATCAGCTTCTGGAATCATAAGGCTTTTGATTGACCTTGAGCAGAAGGAAACCGAAAAAATCGTACTTAACTGTGAATTGAACTCGACAAAATTTTTTTTTGTGCTATACTGTTCTAAAAGCAAAGGGGAGGAAGTTCGGTTCTTTACATTACCGCCGCTTTTGCCTTCAAAAATCAAAGCTGAAGAACTGCGGCTTGGAGGATTCCTCAGCTCCGGCATGAGTGCAGGAAATCCTGTGGCTGTAACCTATTCCGACTCTGCTTGCTCCGACGGGCTTTGTACTGTTGAAGAAAATGCTTCGACGGTAGAAACCCTTGCCTGAGAAATTACAGAAAGTTTATGACCGAGATACGAAAACTGGCGGCCGTTGCCCTGAAATATCCTGATAATGCCGTGGCACCGATGATTTCCGCCAAAGAAAAAGGCTTCCTTGCGTACAAGATGATAAGTATTGCAAAGGAAAACAACATACCCGTCATTGAAGACGATGTTCTGGAAAATGTATTGTCAATACAGGATGTCGGTCAATGCGTGCCTGAATCTACATGGCAGGCTGTTGCCGGTGTGTTCGCCTACATCCGAAGCTTATCCCAAGGCAAATGACTTTCTGATTTTAACGCTTTTTTTGCGTGCGGTTTCCATGCCGTCATGTTTCGTGGGGGAAAAGTTTATGCCTTTATCAAGATTGAATTGTAATGAAATAAAAGAGGGGGTCACTTTTTCGGCTCCGGTTTTTTTCGAGGATTCCGTGAATATGTTCCTTGCCGCGAATCATCCGGTGAGGCGGTATCATGTTACGGCCATAGAAAGATGGAAGATTCCTTTCCTTATGACGTGCGGTCACAAAAACGATCAGGAAGCCGCATCCGTTGACGTGGACAGTGAGCTTGAAGAGCTTGCCGAAGAATTTTCATCAGACGGGAACTGAATCCGGTGGAATCCGTATGCACAGATCATGTTCCTGAATCTTCAACGGTAGAAAAGGGAAGAAACGGCGAGGATAGGGCAGTCTCATACCTTTCCTCTCTCGGATACGGGATACTTGACCGGAATTTCCGCATGGGCCGTTCAGGTGAAATCGACGTGGTGGCGGAAAAAGGCGACGTGCTCGTGTTCGTTGAAGTCAAGGCGCTTCCTCATGGAAATGCCGAAATGCTTGCCCATGAATTAAATTACAAGAAACAGCAAAAGATAATCAAAACAGCTAAATTTTACATCGAAAAACATCGACAATATAAATGCAAGGCAATCAGATTTGATGTACTTGCAATCGATGTCCCGGGACTGGAGCCGGTGCACCACATTGTGAACGCTTTTTCGGAGTAAATACAGTATGCCGGTTTCAAAGAATTCTTCCGCGAAAAACAAAAATAACATCCTTCGCATAAAAGAGCTGCAGCAGAAAATCCAGGATGAAACTTACATCAGTTTTGCGGTGGAGCGCATTGCCCTGGTCGTCAGCAGGCAGATCGTCGAAAAACGAAATTCTCTCCACGCCCCGGAAAAAACATACTAGAAAAAAAAATCAGATTGCACTATCATTTGCGGTATGAGTAGAGATAGAGACAGACGCAGAAGACATTCAGGCTCTTCCGGTCAGAACAACGGCCGCCGTCATGAAGAAAACCAGTCCAGAGAACCCAGGGAGAAAAAAAGCCGCTTCAGGCCTCATTCTTCAGTTTCGCACAATCAGATTCAGTCAGAGGATGAGGCCATAAAGAATTTCAAGAGCGCGAATCAGCCGGTATGTCCGGTTTGCTCCAAGGTCATAAACGATCTGGCATCGGCACTCAGGGAAAGGGGAGGTGAAAATCCGATCCATTTTGAATGTGCCATGGAACAGGTGGCTGCAGGAGAAAAGCTCGGTGACGGTGACAAGATTGCATATATCGGCCAGGGAAGGTTCGGAGTGCTTAATTACCCGAACATCCGTGACGTACGTCATTTTACGATCAAAAAAATCATAGACTGGGAAGACCGGAATTCACGCGGAGAGTGGCGCGACGAAATGTCATCGCTTTTTTCACAGATAAAGTAGCCGCATTCCCACTTGAAAAAGCGGAAGATTTGTTTTATAATGATTGAACCTTGCCGGGATGGTGGAATTGGTAGACACAAGGGACTTAAAATCCCTCGGATGGTAACATCCGTGCCAGTTCAAGTCTGGTTCCCGGCAGCATGCCGCCTTGGTTTTTCCACGGCGGTTTTTTTTCAAATTTTTCTAAAAACTCCAATTCAAGACTGGTATATATGACAATCCTTATGTTAAAATAAGTCGGAGGAAGAGTTTTTGATATTGCTGGGGGTTCATGATATGCCAAAGAAGACTCGATGAGAAATTGTGAACAGGAAGCTGGCTTATAAGAAAGCATATTGTTTTATATCTCTTTTTGTTCTATTGCTCTTTGTATCATGCGAACAGTACAATCTGCCTGTGAAGCACTGGTTCGACTACTGGACATCTACCTGTCAGGTTGGAAAAATCGAATATGCCTCCGAAAATACATATCTGAACGGCGGGCTGAATCTTTATGCAAAAGATTCCGTAGAAATAAACCTTTATACGATAAACCCTCAGAAAATCACGCTTCTAAAAAATCCGGGCGGAGGAAGCTGCTTTACGTTCAATGCTGAGGGTGGTTCTCTTGTCTTTCCTTCTGAAGAAATAATGGTCGATCCGACCTACATAAAAATCCGCGCAAATCTTCCTGACGAATGGCAGGGAAAAAGAATCACCCTTTCGGGATGCCTCTGGCCAGAAAACCGCTCGTCATTTTCCGAGGCAGATTTGAAATCTCAAAGCCCGGAACTCTTCTACTCCACAAGCTTCATCCAGAACACTCCGCCCGACAACATCAGGAACATGCAGGTTGTAAAGCAGACGCTCGGAGGAAAAAACGCATACCTTTCGTTCGAACCACCGGACCAGAGCCTTTACAGAAACAAGAATTCGACATACGAGATAAAATGCTGGCTGCGTGAAAGCGACGGAAATCTTTATTACAAGGAAAGCAAAATCCTAAGCCTAAATGACAACAGAAATCCGGACACGGGGAGCAATGTTTTCTTCTACTATTTTGATGAGCAGGTTGACAATTTTACATCCTACGAATACACGGCGCAGGTGACCGGTCCGCACGGGCTAAAGGCGGAACTGCTTTCCACCGACCCAAGTCTGGGACTGAACGTGCTTGTGGAGCCGGAAATCAACGTGATGGATGCTTTCAACGGACTCAGCGATGACCAGGGATTTGAGTGCATCGAGGTTCCGGCAAACGAAAGTCAAGTTTCGTTTACAGTTTCTGGACAGGAGGGCGACAGTCTTTCCGTAAGCGTGGACAATGTTTCCGTAAGTCCAAACTCCGGTATCTACACGGTAAGCGGAATCAGGCAGCACACAATCAGGGTGGAATCAAGCAGGCTCAATGCTGTCTCCGTGGCTGTAGAAAAGAAAATCAGAATCGTGAAGAAACCAGACGAGGCCGTGATTGATTTTGGAAGCGACTTCAACGGATTCGAGGATGCCGGTGGATTCAAATACATCGAGATTGATCCCGATGCTTCTACAGTCTCCTATGAAATTCGAACCGACGAGGAAGGAACGACACTCACCACAAATGTCGATGGAGCCATATCGGAAGGTCAAAAGAGCGGAAATCTTTCTTTCGGGCCGCACATTCTTACGGCGACAGTCCACAAGGAATTCTGCAACGACAGGGAACTTTCCGCACCAAAAAAAGTCATGGTAGCAAAACAGCTCCAGGCTCCTTTGTTTGAATTCAATCTGCCGGTAAAACTAGGAAGCGACGGATACAAATATATTGAAGTCCCGGCACAAAACGGAAGCGTAAACTGCACGATAAAACCTTCGCCCCAGGACGCAGGCGCAAAAGTTTTAGGAAATATCGGCGGAACAGATTTCTCCCCTGCCGAACAGATCGACACTGCGCTTCCAATTGGAACATACGACCTGAGCGTGACCGTCACAAAGGACTGCATGACAGCACGGGTTTTCGGTGAAAAAATCAAAGTTGTGAAGGCACTTTCAAAACCGACAATATCAATCGCTTCCTCGCCAAACGGAAATGAAGCGGACGGATTTGTATATTACGAGACCACGGCATCCGGCATTGGCTACAACATTCTGAACGACGAAAGCGATGCAAATCTTTCTATAAAAATAAATGGAGTTGACGGGAACAACACAGGCTCCCTTTCTGCGTGTACAGGTTCGCTGTCGTGGAAATGGAACTGTGCCCGAGCAGCGATGAAACCACCTTCAGGTCCACGCCCTGCGCCAGCATGAAGGTCGCATAAGCATG